>JBOHDW010000195.1:0-2715 GCA_050700795.1 Nocardioidaceae bacterium
AAAGCATGTTGTGGTACCAGCTCGGCCGTTCCTCGGGCCGTTCCAAGTCCGGCGTCCAGCCATAATCGGCCGGATAGATGTCGGTGGTGAGCCGCTCCTCGAAGCCGTGCAGCTGGTCCGGGCCGCAGAAGTGCATCTTGCCGGACAGGACGGTGCGGTAGCCGGACCGCCGGAGGTAGTGAGCGAAGGTGGGAATCTCCGAGGCGAACTCCGCCGCGTTGTCGTAGGTGTGGGTCCGCGAAGGCAGCAACCCGGTCATGAAGGACGCGCGGCCCGGCGAGCACAGGGGGCTCCCGGTGTAGGCCTCCTCGAAGACCACACCCCGGTCCGCAAGCCAGGACATGGCCGGGGTGCGGGTCACCGTGTTGCCGTGGAACGGCAGCGCGGACGGCACCATCTGGTCGGCCATGATGATCAGGACGTTGGGCTTACGCGACTTCGACATGATTCCTATCTCTCGATCTGGTCGGAACGGGTCCCTCCCTGGGCGGCCTCCGCCGTCGCTGTCTCCAGCGATGGCGTATTGGCGATCAGCTGGCGGGTGTAGGGCTGCTGTGGATCGGCGAGCACGCTGGCCGTCTCGCCGTACTCGACGATGCTGCCCTCGGAGAGGACGACGACCTTCTGCGCGATCGAACGCACCAGGGGAAGGTTATGGGTGACGAACACCATCGAGAGCCCCAGGTCCCGCTGAAGCCTTCCGAGCAGCTCGACGATCGCCGCCTGCACGCTCACGTCGAGCGCCGAGGTGACCTCATCGCAGATCAGGATCGACGGGCTGGAGATCAGGGCGCGCGCGATGGCCACCCGTTGACGTTCGCCGCCGGAGAGCTGGTCGGGGTAGCGCCGCGCATAGCTGGCCGAGAGCGAGACCTGCTCGAGCATCTCGCCGACCAGGGAGTCGGGGGTGCCGCGGTTCTGGGTGCCGAAGATCTCCAGCGGCTGGCGCACGGTCTCACCGATCGTCTTGCGCGGGTTCAGCGAGCCGTAGGGGTTCTGGAAGATGTACTGGATCTGGCGGCGGGCCTCGGTGCTGCGAGACCGGGCCGCGGTCTCGAGCGGGTCGTTCCCGAGCCGGATGCTCCCCGTCCACTGGCGGTGCAGCCCCGCGATCGAGCGCGCGGTCGTCGTCTTCCCCGAGCCGGACTCACCGACGACGGCCAGGCACTCGTGGTGCTCGAGCCGAAGGTTGATGGCGTGCAGCACCTCGATCTTGCCGTAGTTCGCCACGACGTTCTCGAGGGTCAGCACGGCCGACCCGTCATCGGACCTGGCCACGTCGACCGGGTCGCCCGCCTTGCTCTGGGCCTGCCCGACGACCTCTGCCGAGCGGATGCACCGGGCACTGTGGTCCGGGCCGACCGGGTCAAGCGCCGGGACCGCTACATCGCACTGGTCGATGTGCATCGTGCAGCGGGGAGCGAACGCGCAGCCGTTCGGACGCTTTCCCGGTGAGGGCGCGTGGCCCGGGATACCGGTCAGGCTGCGCCCCCCGGTCAGCCGCGGGATCGCGCCGACGAGCCGGCGGGTGTAGGGGTGCGCCGACGACTCGAACAACGCCTCCGCCAGGCCCAGCTCGACCACCCGGCCGGCGTACATGACCGCTACACGGCGGGCCAGTGCGGCCACCACCGCGAGGTCATGGCTGACATATAAGGCGGCGACCTGGTGGGCCGCGGCAAGCTGTCGCACAGTGGAGAGGACGGTGGCCTGCGTGGTGACGTCGAGTCCCGTGGTCGGCTCGTCGAGCACGATGAGTCGTGGGCGGTTGGCGAACGCCATCGCCAGACCGACGCGTTGCTGCTGCCCACCGGAGAGCTCGTGCGGGTAGCGGCGCAGGTACTTCGGGTCGTCGGAGAGGGCGACCTCCCGCATCATCTCGGCGATCCGGGCGGCGTGATCCGCACCCGAGCCCGAGCCGTGTGCCTCGAGGACCTCTCGGAGCTGAATGCCGATACGCAGGGCGGGGTTCAACGACGAGGCGGGGTCCTGCGGCACGTAGGACACCGTCGATCCGCGCAGCCGCCGAAGCGCCTCGTCGCCGAGGGACAAGAGGTCGACATCGCCGATCCGCACCGATCCGCCCGCCAACCGCAGGCCGCGGCGGGCGTGGCCGAGCAGGGCCAGCCCGACGGTGGTCTTGCCGGACCCGGACTCACCCACCACGCCGAAGACCTCACCGGGGGCGATGTCGAAGTCGACATCCATGACGACCGGGACGTGTCCCGAGCTGGTCTCGATCTGCAGCCCCCGCACGCTGACCGCCGGCGGCACGGCCGGCGGGACGGGCTCGCTCGAGGTCTGTTCGATGGTCATTCGTCGCCCCGCTCACGGTCGATGCCGGCTGCCGTGCGCGCGATCCCGTCACCGAACAGCCCGGTGCCCATGGTCAGCAGGGCGAGGGCGATGATCGGCGTGAGGGCTCCCCAGGGCTGGGACGACAACGCGATCTCGTTCTGCTGGATCATCGTGCCCCAGTTGGCGCCGTTGGGGTTCGGCGAGAGCCCGAGGAACGCCAGCGAGGCAATGACGCCGACGGAGTAGGTCAGCCGCAGACTCGCCTCGACCATCATCGGACCGAGGATGTTCGGCAAGAGCTCACCGGCCAGGATCCGCACCCGAGGCAGTCCCATCGACTCGGTCGCGGCGACGAAGTCGCGTTCGACGACCGGTTGGGCGGCACCGCGCGAGATACGAGCGGTGCGAGGCACTGTC
>JBOHDW010000196.1:0-3883 GCA_050700795.1 Nocardioidaceae bacterium
GGTCCACGCACTTCTTCTTCGACCTCGGCAACCAGACCCTGCTCGGCTTCTTCGACTTCCCCGGACTCGGTCTCGAGCCGGGCGTCGAGTCGATCGGTGCCGTCCAGCACATCGCCATCTCGACACCCAGGGACCGTTGGGAGCAGCTCCGGCAGCGGTTGGACGCCGCCGGCGTGAAGTACGCCGGACCCGACCGTGGCATCGAGGAGTCGATGTACCTCAAGGACCCGGACGGGATCCAGATCGAGCTGCTCAGCGACCCGCTGATGTACTTCGGTGGCCGCCAGCTCGACGAGTAGCACAACGGAGAGGGGCTGCGATGAGCGCCTGGAACGCGATGACCTACGAGGGCAAGGACACCATCATGGGGGTGGTGCGGCGCGAGGCGGACGGCTTCTTCGCCCTGGCCGACCGGCCCGAGACCTGGAACTCCCCTACCGCCTGCGACAAGTGGACGACCGCCGACCTGGTGGGGCACATCGTCGACACGACCGAGGGTTACTTCAAGGCGTTCGACGCGGCCAGCGGGACCGGCGACGTACCCCCTCCGCACGGGCTGGCGGTGATGAGCGAGCTCGCCAACGAAGGCGCGACGGCGTTCCGCGGTGCACCGCAGGCCGAGATGATGGATCGGCTGCGCAGCGACTTCGCCAAGATGCAGGGCATCCTCGAGCCGCTCGGTGAGCAGGAGTGGACCGGCTTCATGGTCACCCACGCCTACATGGGCCCCGTCCCGGCCTTCTTCTACGCCGCCGGCCAGCTGATGGACTACGGCGTGCACTCCTGGGACATCAGGCAGACCAGCGGCAAGGCGCACGGGCTGGCCGGTGACACGGCGGACCTGCTGGTGCCGTTCATGTTCGCCATCTGGCAGGGCACCGTGAAGCCCGGCGAGGTCACCGACCCCTTCCAGATCGGCATCCGGGTCAGCGGTGGCGGGAACGCCGGCGACATGCGCGTCACCGTCAACGAGGAGGGACTCAGCTACGAGCCGGGCGAGATCGACGACCTGCCCTCGCGCATCGAGTTCGACGCCGGCAGCCTGGTGCTGACCGCGTTCGGCCGGATGAACGCCGGCACCGTCCGCGGCGACATGGACCTCGCGCAGCGGTTCCTGAACCTCTTCTTCCGCATCTGACCGGCCTCGGAGGCCCCGGGCCGGCTAGCTCCTCGGCGGGGCGGCCGCCTCGGCGTCGTACTCGTCCGGGGGGTGGTCCTTCGGCAGCCGGTGCTTGGCCACCCGTGAGGTCGGGGTGCGCGGCAGGGTGTCCAGGCTCTGCCAGAAGCGCGGCACCTTGAACGCCGACAGGCTCCGTGCGGCCCAGGCGCGCATCTCTTCGAAGTCCGGGGCGTGCCCGGGCACCGGGACGACGAACGCCTTCACCTCGTCCTCGGTCAGCTCCGACGGCACCGCGACCACCGCCACCTCGAGCACGTCGGGGTGCGAGGCGATGGCGTCCTCGACCTCGGCCGGGGACAGGTTGAGCCCGCGCCGCCGCAACACCTCCTTCTTGCGCGAGACGAACGTGTAGGTGCCGTCGGCGTCGACGGTCACCAGGTCGCCGGTGTGCATCCAGCCGTCCACGACGGCGGCCGCGGTCTCGTCCGGCATCTCCCAGTACCCCCGGGTGACGGTCGGGTTCCTCAGCAGCAGCTCGCCGGTCTGCCCGATACCCAGGTCCTGCCCATCCTCATCGATCACGCGCGCCGTGTTCACGACACCAAGGGTGGGGTGCTGGCGGGGAGTGCCGAGGGTGCCGAACGGACGGGTGCCGTGCGGCCAGATCAGCCCGTACGGCGACTCCGACATGGCATATCCGCACACCACCCGCAGCCCGAAGCGCGCCTCGAACGCCTCCTGCCACGACCTCTCCGGGGAGGGGCCGGTGTAGCACAGCCGAAGGTCGGTGTCCGCGTCGTCGTCACGCGGCGGCTGTCGCATCAGGATCTCCAGCATCGCGCCGATCGCGTTGAACTCCGTCGCCTGATGGCGCCGGGCCGAGTCCAGGAACCCGCTCGCCGAGAAGCGCGGCAGCAGCACGAGTCCGGCGCCCGCGGCGAGGGAGCCGAGGACCGAGTAGGCGGGCGCGTTGATGTGGAACAGCGGCAGGGACGTCATCAGCCGGTCGGCATCGGTCAGCTCCATCCAGTAAGGGAAGCCGACACCGGCCATCGCATAGCTCCGATGGGTCTGCATCACGAGCTTCGAGCGACCGGTGGTGCCCGACGTGGGGATCAGCACCGCGAGGTCGTCGGGGCCGACCCGGTCCGGCAGGCGCGCCCCGGCTCCCGCCTCGGGGGCGCGCCAGTCCTCGACCGCCTCGTCGATGTCGAACAGCGAAGTGCCCGGCGCGGCTTCGGCAGTGGCATCCCGCATCACCGCGCCGAGCCGCCCGTCGGTCACCACGAGCCGCGGCCGGAGCTGGCCGACGAGGCCGGTCAGCTCGGCCGCCGTGCCCGCCGGGTCGGTCATCACCGCCACGGCCCCGAGCGAGGTCAGCGCCAGCCAGCACAACAGGTACGGCGGGGTGCTCCGCGCGGTCACCAGAACCGGGTCGCCGCGACGTACGCCGGCCCCGGCGAGCCTCTCGGCCAGCCGGGCCACCTGGCCGACGGCCCCGGCGAAGGTCGCGGTGCCCTCGTCGGTGTGCAGCCAGAGACCGCCGGGGTCGCGCTCCGCGGCGGCGGTCAGCAGGGCCGGGATGGTCTCGGGGACCTCCATCTCAGCGGGCACCCACCCAGTCTCGCCGACGGGTCCGAGCCCGGCAACGGCAGCTACCCGTTGGTCGGCGACGCCTCGAAGTAGAGCAGCCGGGAGAAGCCGACGCCGTCGACCTGGATCGCGTAGCAGCCGGGGGCCGTCACGAAGAAGTCGGCCGGGTACGACGTGAGCACACCATGGGCGGGCACCGGAAGCCCGGAGCCCACGTAGAGCAGCTGGGGGTAGCGGCCGTGGTCACCGCGACCGTAGTGCGCCGCGCCCAGGTACCTGTCGAACCGGAGCTTGCCGGGTCCGTCCACCCGGCCACCACGCAGCAGCACCGGGCCCGGATATAAGGACCCGAGGACCCAGATCACCTTCTGCGACCACCAGCCGTTCTTGGGACCCTGCAGCCGGATGACCCCCCCTTCGTGCGGGGAGCCGATGTAGAGCGGCCCCGTGCCGAGCGCGCGGAACGGGGCGCTGAACCCGGCCCCGGCGGGAAAGCGCGGAGTCGGCTCCGACCCGCTCGGGCAGGCCGCCCCGGATGCAAGCCGCGGCAACCGCAGCGGCTTGCGGATCACGGAGGCCACGTGGGCGGGGTCGCACGACATCGCCGAGCAATCGGTGACCGTGCTGACCGACGGGGAGGTCGACGGCGAGCTCGCCGGGCCGATCGACGCCGGGCCCTCGCCCCCCGAGAGCGCGAGGGGAATGGCCACCGCCGCCACCACGACGGCGACGATGCCCGCGCCGGCCAGCCGGGCCCGGCTCCGCAACCGCTTGGCGCGCGCCCGAGCGCCCTCGGCGAGTTGGTTCAGCTCCAACGGGGAGGACGGGTCGTCGGGGACGGCCCGGCGCAGCGCCTCGGCCAGCCGCTGCTCCGTCTCGGTGGTCATCGGTGACTCCCTTCCTGGATCAGCCCGGCCAGCCCGGAACCGCGCAGCCTCGCCAGCGCCTTGGCCGACTGGCTCTTCACCGTGCCGATCGAGCACCCCATCGCGGAGGCGGTCTCGGCCTCGGTGAGATCGCAGTAGTAGCGCAGCACGACCGCGGCCCGCTGCCCGCGGGGCAGCTCGAGCAGCGCCGTACGTACGACGTCACGGACGACCGCGTCACCCTGCAGGTCGGATGGCTGCACGGCTTCGACCGGGTCCGCGACCGCTGCGGGGCGCTCCCGGA
>JBOHDW010000197.1:0-2634 GCA_050700795.1 Nocardioidaceae bacterium
CGTGGGTACGCCGATCAGCTCGGCGTCCTTGAACTTCACACCGGGACTGACCTTCTCCCGGTCGTCGTAGAGAACGGTCAGCCCACGGGCCGACAGCTCGTCGGCGATGCGAGCCCCGGTCTCGTAGACCACTGCGTCCTTGCCGGTCGCCACCAGGTGCACGTCGGCCGGGGCGATCTCGCGGGGCCAGCACAGGCCGAGCTCGTCGAGAGTGTTCTCGGCGATCGCCGCCACCCCACGTGACGGTCCGATGCCGTAGGAGCCCATCGTCACGGTGATCAGCCTGCCGTTCTCGTCGAGCACCCGTAGCCCGAGCGCGTCGGCGTAGTTGCGGCCGAGCTGGAAGATGTGGCCCATCTCGATGCCACGCGCGGACTCCAAGGTGCCGTCGCAGTTGGGGCACGGGTCTCCGGCCCGGACCTCGGCGGCCTCGATCGTCCCGTCAGGGGTGAAGTCACGGCCCGCGACAAGGTCGATCACGTGGCTGCCGGACACGTCGGCACCGGTCACCCATCGGGTGCCCTCCACCACGCGCGGGTCGACGAGGTAGCGGATCCCCGAGGCGTTCTTCTCCCCGAGGGCTCCGGGCCCGATGTACCCCTTGGCCAGGGTCGGGTGGTTCTTGAACTCGGCCTCGTCGAACGGTTCGAGCTCGATCGGCTCGAGCAGTCCGCCCAGTCGCTTCTCGTCGACCTCGCGGTCACCGGGCAGTCCGATCGCCAGTGGCTCTCGGGTGCCGTCCGGGTGCTTGAGCAGCACCAGCACGTTCTTCAGCGTGTCGGCGGCCCGCCAGGGCCGGTCGTCGCGGGGGAACCTGTCGTTGAGCAGGTCGACCAGGGTCTGGATCGTGGGGGTGTCGGGTGTCTGCTCGGCGTGCGCGGCGGGTACGTCGGCGTACGGGACCGGGGCGGGCGGGCGGATCTCGACCGCCTCCACGTTGGCCGCGAAGTCGCCGTTCGTGCAGCGCACGTAGGTGTCCTCGCCGACCTCGGCCTTGGCCAGGAACTCCTCCGACCTCGAGCCGCCCATCGCCCCGGAGATGGCCTTCACGATGACGTAGTCGAGACCGAGCCGGTCGAAGATCCGGATGTAGGCGTCGCGGTGCGCTTGGTACGACGCGTCGAGACCGGCGTCGTCGATGTCGAAGGAGTAGGAGTCCTTCATCACGAACTCGCGGGCGCGCAGCAGCCCGGCCCGCGGACGCGCCTCGTCGCGGTACTTGGTCTGGATCTGGTAGAGCCAGACCGGCAGGTCCTTGTAGGAGGAGTAGAGGTCCTTCACCACGAGGGTGAACATCTCCTCGTGCGTGGGTCCGAGCAGGTAGTCGGCCTTCTTGCGGTCCTTGAGCCGGAAGATGCTGTCGCCGTACTCGGTCCAGCGACCGCTCGCCTCATAGGGCTCGCGCGGCAGCAGGGCGGGGAACTGCAGCTCCTGGGCGCCGATAGCGTCCATCTCCGCACGGATGATCGCCTCGATGTTGCGCAGCACCCGCAGCCCGAGCGGCAGCCACGAGTAGATCCCCGGCGCGGCCCGACGGATGTAGCCGGCGCGTAGTAGCAGCCGATGGCTGGGCACCTCGGCGTCCGCGGGGTCCTCACGGAGGGTCCGCACGAACAGGGTCGACATCCGAAGGATCATGGCGGCAAGGCTACCGAGGCGGTACGACGCGCAGGTAACGGGTTTTCAGCGGGTGTGAGCCGGCGGGGTGGAGCCGGCCGACGAGCTCAACCGGCCGACCCAGGAGATGTTCGCGACCGCCCACCAGACGATCATCCCGGCGACGGCGGCCACGGCGCCGATGGCCAGACCGGCGAGGATGTCTTGCGGATGGTGGACGTGGGCGGCCACTCGGGCGGCTCCGATCCCCAACGTCACGACCAGCAGACCGAGGCCGACCAGCGGCCGGAACAAGAGCACGAGGAGCGCGACCACCGCGGCGACGGCGGTGTGGTCGGACGGGAACCCGTTGTCCGCCGCGTGCGGGATGAGCGGCTTGAGCCGAGGCTCGACCACGAACGGCCGCGGGTCCGAGTGAAGCGAGCCCGCGACCTTGACCAGAACGAGGACGACGAGCAGTCCGACCACTACTTGCACCGCGAGCGCCCACTTGTCGTGCCGGGGGAGCCAGAGCCAGGCGATCACGGCGACGCCGGCAACCACGAAGATGCCGTACTTCGCGACGAAGATGATCAGCGGGTGCACCCACCCAGGGTGCCAACCTCACCTGAGAACTCCCTGACCATCGGCTGACGAAACTGCGAGGTTCGGCCCGGTGGACGCTCAGAACATCACCGTCGAGAAGGTGCCGAGCTCCTTGAACCCGACCCGGTCGTAGGCGCGGCGAGCCGGTTCGTTGTGCGCGTTGACATAGAGCGAGACGACCGGAGCGATCTCGTTGAGGGAGAACGCGACGACGGCCGCCATGCCGGCCGCGGCCAGACCCTCACCGCGCCGGTCCGGCCGCACGTAGACCCCCTGCACCTGACAGGCGTACGGCGACGCGCAGGCCACCTCGGCCTTGAAGACGACCTCCCCGTCCTCGATGCGGGCGAACGACCAGCCCTTGCTGATCAGCTGGGCCACCCTGGCCCGGTAGAGGTCCGCACCGCCACCCGCCTCCGGCGAGACCCCGAC
>JBOHDW010000198.1:0-1880 GCA_050700795.1 Nocardioidaceae bacterium
GGCTAGCGATATGAACGTTCATACGGCATAGTAGCGAGCGACGATTTGAACGATAAACACATCACCTCGGGAGGTGGGCGTTCGATGGCTCGGGTACGCCGGCCACCGGGTCGCACCGACATCACCACGGTCGCGACCCATGCCGGCGTCTCGCGCCAGACCGTCTCCAACGCCCTCAACAAGCCGGAACGACTGCACCCGGACACCCTCGCCCGCGTCTTGTCCAGCATCGAGCAGCTCGGGTACCGGCCCAACCAGGCGGCCCGATCGCTGCGCACCCAGACCTCCCGGTTGATCGGCTGCCGGTTGCTCTCCGTCGCTCCCACCTCGACCGGCGGGGTGATCGACCGCTTCATGCACTCGTTGTGCGCAGCCGCCCGCGAGAGCCACTACGACGTGCTCGCCTTCGCCGTGGACGACGAGGAGGCCGAGCTCGCCACGTTCCGTGACCTGATGCGGCGCAACGCCGTCGACGGCTTCGTACTGACCGGCACCCACCCCGGCGACGTGCGGGCCGACTGGCTTCTGGTCAGCGGTGCCGAGTTCGTCGCCTTCGGTCGGCCATGGGACAGCGACCACCTCCAGCACTCGTGGGTCGACATCGACGGTGCCGCCGGCACCTCGGCCTGCGTCGACCACCTTGCGGACCAGGACGCGCGCCGGATCGGTTTCGTCGGCTGGCCGAGCGGCAGCGGGGTCGGCGATGACCGGTACGCCGGCTGGCGGGCCGCGACGCGACGGCGTGGACTCCCGACAAGTGGGCTGACCGTGAGAGGCCAGGACGGGATCGAGACCGGGGAGACCCTCGCGGGCCGCCTCCTCGACCGACCGGGTGGGGTCGACGCGATCGTCTGCGTCTCCGACCCGATGGCGATCGGGGCGATCCGCGCGATCGAGGTTCGGGGACTGCTCGTCGGGGCCCAGGTGGCGGTCACCGGCTTCGACGACAGTCCCGCGGCGGCCGTCGTACGCCCGGGGCTGACCAGCGTTCGGCAACCACTCGAGCTGGCCGCGCAACGCATCGTGGAGCTGCTGGCCGGCCACCTGACCCGGAGCCTGCAGGCCCCGGTCACCGACCTGTTGGAACCCGCGCTCGTCCTCCGGGCGAGCAGCCAGAAGCGTGGCCCCGATCCGGGTGGGGCACGATCCAGGAAAGGAAGACAGTGATGGCGAAGCGCACTCTCGGCCTCGTTGCCGGGTTGCTGGCCATTGGCGTGACGGCGGCCTGCTCGAGCGGAAGCAACGGCTTCAGCGGCGGCGGGTCGAGCCCCTCGTCGGGCAAGACCACCGGCGTCACGCTGACCATGATGATCGCCTCCTCCGGCGATGCCGAGACCAACGCCGTCAACGCGGCGGCGAAGGCCTGGGGGCAGCAGACGGGCAACACCGTCAAGGTGACGCCTGCCTCGAACCTGCAACAGCAGCTCACCCAGGCGATGGCGGGCGGCTCCCCGCCGGACCTCTTCTACGGTGAGTCGAACATGTTCCAGAGCCTGGTAGCGGCCAACCAGTTGGCGGAGAACGGGGACCAGGTCAAGGATCCCAGCGACTTCTACCCGCCGCTGAAGGCCGCCTTCACCGTGAACGGCAAGTTCTACTGCGTACCGAAGGACTTCTCCACCCTCGCCCTCGAGATCAACAGCGACATGTGGAAGAAGGCCGGGTTGACTGCCGCGGACTACCCGACCACGTGGAGCGCGCTGGAGCAGGACGCGAAGAAGCTCACCGGCAAGGGCGTCACCGGCCTGGTGATGAGCGACACCCTCGACCGGGTCGGCGCCTTCATGGCCGAAGCCGGCGGAGGCTACATGAACTCCGCGGGCACCAAGTTCACGTTCAACTCGCCCGCAGACGTCAAGGGCCTCCAGTACGTCCAGAAG
>JBOHDW010000199.1:0-6680 GCA_050700795.1 Nocardioidaceae bacterium
AGGCCAACTACTCCGCGGCGAAGATGGGGCTGCAGGGGTTCACCCGCACCCTCGCCCTCGAGCTCGGCCCGTTCGGGGTCAACGTCAACGCGATCGCTCCGGGGTTCATCGTCAGCGAGATGACCGACCAGACCGCGCGCCGGGTCGGGGTGGAGCCCGAGGAGTACCGCAAGGCTGCAGCCGAGCGGAACCCCGTCCGACGCGTCGGCCATCCCGCCGACATCGCGGCCGCCGCGGCCTTCCTGTGCAGCGACGAGGCGTCGTACATCACCGGCCAGACGCTGTACGTCGACGGCGGCGCCAAGATCTGAGCCGACACGCCGTACCATTCCGGGGCGGCGCCCCCACCCAATTGATACTGGAGCACATGACTTTGCGTACCCATGCGTCCTCCCGAACCGTGCTCGTCATCGCCGTGGCCGGCGCGCTGGCCCTCGCCGGGTGCAGCGGTGGGAGCAAGGCCCCTGCGGCCGGCGGCTCAACCAGCACCCAGCCCAGCGTCACCGCCCCGCCGCCGTCGTGGGTGTCCCCGCTGACCGGGGTGAAGACGGACGGGAACGCGCCGAAGCGGCCGATCATGATCGTCAAGATCGACAACAGCATCGACAGCGCCCCGCAGATCGGGCTGCACGGGGCCGACCTGGTCACCGAGGAGCTCGTGGAGGGCGGCATCACCCGGTTGGCGGTGTTCTACTACTCGAAGCTGCCGAAGGTCGTCGGTCCGGTCCGCTCGATGCGGGCCACCGACATCGGCGTCGTCGAGCCGGCGCACGCGGTCCTGGTGGCAAGTGGTGGCGCGCCGCCGACCGTACGCCGGATCGCCCGCGCGCACATCAAGACCTTCACCGAGGGGGCGGTGGGGTACTACCGCGACGACAGCCGGGCGGCGCCGTACAACCTGTTCATGCACATCCGGGCGCTGGCCAAGACCTTGAAGCCGCCGAAGCAGCGGCTCACGCCGTACCTTCCGTGGGGGAGTGCGAACGGCCTGCCGCGCGGGCGCAAGGCGGTAGGCCTGTCGGCGACGTTCTCCGGTGGGCACACCACTCAGTGGAGCTATCGCGGCGGTCACTACGTCAACACCAACTCCAACGGGGCGCACGGGGACCGGTACTTCCCCGACACGGTGCTGGTGCTGCGCGTGCATGTCGGCAACGCCGGCTACCTCGACCCTGCGGGCAACCCCGTTCCCGAGACCGACTTCACGGGCACCGGTGCGGCGATCGTCTTCCACGCCGGCCGGATGCTGCACGCGACCTGGGACAAGCACGGCTTCCACCGCGCGCTCACCCTCAAGACCGCCGCGGGCCCCCTCGGGCTGCCCCCCGGTCATGTCTGGGTCGAGCTGGTCCCGGCCAATGGCGGCAGCGTGTCGGTCAAGCACTAGCCGTGACACGATGATCGCGTGGTGACCCAGCCGAGCATTTCCTACTCGATCACGGTCCGGCTCGAGCTGCCGTCCGGCGGCTCGGCGATCAGCAGGCTGACCACCACAGTCGAGGAAGCCGGTGGGGTCGTCACCGCCCTCGACGTCACCGCTTCGGGCGCCGACCTGCTCCGCATCGACGTCACCTGCGCCGCCTCCGACACCGCACATGCCGCTCGTATCGTCGACGCGCTCCGGGCGATCGACGGAGTGGAGGTGCACAAGGTCTCGGACCGGACCTTCCTGATGCATCTCGGCGGCACCATCGAGATGGCGTCGAAGCATCCGATTCGAAACCGCGACGACCTGTCGATGATCTACACCCCGGGAGTCGCCCGGGTCTGCGAGGCGATCGCCGCGAACCCCGAGGACGCGCGGCGGCTGACGGTGAAGCGCAACGCGGTCGCGGTGATCACCGACGGCTCCGCCGTACTCGGGCTGGGCAATATCGGTCCGGCGGCGGCGTTGCCCGTGATGGAGGGCAAGGCGGCGTTGTTCAAGCGGTTCGCGGGGATCGACGCATGGCCGCTGTGCCTGGACACGCAGGACTCCGATGAGATCGTCCGGATCGTGCAGGCGGTCTCCCCCGGCTTCGCCGGCATCAACCTCGAGGACATCTCGGCCCCGCGCTGCTTCGAGATCGAGGCCCGGCTGCGCAAGACCCTCGACATCCCGGTCTTCCACGACGACCAGCACGGCACGGCGATCGTGGTCCTGGCGGCGCTCACCAACGCCCTTCGCGTGGTGGGCAAGCGGATGGAGGACGTGCGGCTGGTCATGTCGGGGGCCGGCGCGGCCGGTACGGCGATCCTGCGACTGCTGCTCGCGGCGGGGCTCCGGGAGGTCGTCGTCGCCGACGTGGACGGTGTCATTCACCGGGACCGCCCAGGGCTGCATCCGTCGCTGCACTGGCTGGCCGATGCGACGAACGGCGGCGGGGTGAGCGGGACGCTGCGCGACGCGATCGTCGGGGCCGACGTCTTCATCGGGGTCTCGGCGCCGAACCTGTTGACCGGGGCGGATGTGGAGAGGATGGCCCCCGGGTCGATCGTCTTCGCCCTGGCCAACCCGACCCCCGAGGTGGACCCGGCCGAGGCGCGTGAGCATGCCGCCGTGGTGGCCACGGGTCGCTCCGACTACCCGAACCAGATCAACAACGTGCTGGCGTTCCCGGGCGTCTTCCGCGGTCTGCTCGACGCGTCGGCGAACCGGATCGACGACAGCCTGCTCGCCGCCGCGGCCGAGGCGATCGCCGGAGCGGTCAGCGAGACCGAGCTCAACGCCAACTACATCATTCCCAGCGTGTTCAACCCCGACGTGCACACAGCGGTCGCCACCGCCGTCCGCGACGCCGCTGGTGCCCCGGTCGTCCCGCTCGAGGCAGTCGATGACTGAGCTCGCTCTCGAGAGCGGGCAGCTGTTGGTGGCCACGGCGCTGCTGGTGGACCCCAACTTCCAGCACGCGGTGGTGCTGCTGCTCGACGTCGACGAGAACGGCGCCCTGGGCGTGGTGGTCAACCGGCCGTCCCCGGTCCCGGTCGCCGAGGTGCTGCCGGACTGGTCGCCGCTGGCCACCGAACCGGACGTGATGTTCCTCGGCGGCCCCGTCTCGACCGACTCGGCGCTGGCCGTGGCGACACTGGCCGACTCCGACGACGAGCCGGTCGGCTTCCGCCGCCTCTTCGGACGGACCGGGATCGTCGACCTCGACACACCCACAGAGGTGGTGGCCGACGCGGTCTCGCGGCTCCGGGTGTTCGCGGGGTACGCCGGGTGGGGGGCCGGTCAGCTCGAGGACGAGATCGGGGAGGAGTCGTGGTACGTCGTACCCGCCGTACCCGGCGACCTGTACTCCGAGGACCCCGGGGCGCTCTGGCCGCGGGTCATGCGCCGGCAGCCGGGCGAGCTGGCCTGGCTCTCGACGCGCCCGCTCGACCCGACCCTGAACTGACCTAGGATTACCCACCGTGAGCACCCAGTTGAGCCCCGGCGTCCAGACGGTCGAGGACCGGCGCACCCAGACCACCGACGAGGGGGACCACGAGCGGTTCTCCCACTTCGTCGACAAGGACAAGCTGACCGAGGCGATGGTGATGGGGACCCCGGTGGTCGCGCTGTGCGGCAAGGTGTGGGTGCCCAGCCGCGACCCGGAGAGGTTCCCGGTCTGTCCTGAGTGCAAGGAGATCTGGGAGAGCCTCAAGGACGACAAGGAGTGAGGCTCGTCCGTCCGGTAGCGACGGCGGCACTGCTCATGGGTGTGCTCGCGAGCGCACCATCCCTCGCCGCCCCGGCACGCGCGGTGAGCCTGGCGGTCCCGGTCCCGGTCCCGGTCGCGGGCGCCGGTTGTGGCGGCTCGGCTCTTCCGGTCTTGGCCCGGGTGGTCGGTCGCAGTGCGGACGGCACGGCGTACTCCCAGCGCCGGCTGCGCTGGCTGCAGCGCGACCTGACCCGGCGGCTCCGTGCGCTCGGCGCGCGGCACCCCGAGCTCGCGGCCCAGGCGCCGTCCGCCAGGATCGGCCCGGTCCTGCGGATCCCCGTGCACGTCCACATGATCGATGGAGCGCACGTGCGCGGGCCGTCGAGGCACCGGGTGGAACGTCAGCTCGGCGTGCTCAACCGCGCCTACGACGGCGGCCAGTCGTCGCTGAACACGCCCACCCACTTCACCTTCTACCTGGCCTCGTTCCAGCGGGTCCGCCGAAGCGCGTGGCGGACGGCGGGCATCTCCAGCGCCGCCGAGCGCACCATGCGACAGCACCTGCACGTCGGCGGGCGCCAGGACCTGAACCTCTACATCGCCAAGCCCACCTCCGGCGACGGGTCGGTCCTGCTCGGGTTCAGCACCGAGCCCTGGCAGTACGCCGCGCACCCCAGGCTCGACGGGGTGACGATCCACCAGGACTCGCTCCCGGGCGGCTCGCTGGCGGGGTTCAACCTCGGCGACACGGCCGTTCACGAGATCGGGCACTGGCTCGGGCTGCTGCACCCGTTCACGGGCCGCTGTTCCGAGCCGAACGACATGGTCGCCGACACGCCGGAGGAGGCGACCCCGTCGACCACCTGCGACGAGACAAAGGACTCCTGCACGGCGCCCGGGCTGGATCCGGTCCGCAACTTCATGGACTACGCCCCCGACGCGTGCATGAACCGGTTCACCCCCGACCAGGTGACCCGGATGACCGACGAGTGGCTGGCCTACCGCACCCCCTGACCCCCCACCCCAAACGATTCGTCTGCTTAGTTTCGTCTGATTCCAGCGGAAGGATCGCAGACGAGTCGGGCGGTAGGGTCGCAGGATGGTCGCCGAGACCTCGCAGACGCTCGCGCGGGGGCTGCATGTGCTCCAGGTGCTCGCCGAGTCACCCCACGGACTGACCGTGACCGGCCTGGCGGAGCGGATCGGGGTCAACCGCACCGTCGTCTACCGGCTGGTGACCACGCTGGAGCAGTCCGGTTTCGCTCGCCGGGACGGCTCGGGCCGGGTGCACGTTGGGCTGGCCGTTCTCTCGTTGGCCAGCGCGGTCCAACCGGTCTTGCGCGAGTTGACCAACCCGGTCCTTCGGGAGCTCGCCGAGCGGCTGGGTACCACCGCGCACCTGACCGTCGTCGACGGTGGCGAGGCGCTGGCCATCGCGGTGGTCGAACCGTCGTGGACCGACTACCACGTCGCCTACCGGGTCGGTGCCCGGCACCGGCTCGACCAGGGGGCCGCCGGTCGGGCGATCCTCGAAGGGCGGGCGACCGCGCGGCCGGCGTACGTCGAGACCGTCGGCGAGATCCAGCCCGGCGCTCGGGGGGTGGCCGCCCCGGTTCTGGGTGTCGAGGGGCTCGAGGCGTCGGTGGGGATCGTCACGCTGAGCGAGCTGGACACCGACGCGGTCGGTCCGGAGGTGGTTGCCGCGGCCGCCGAGGTGGCGCGGCGGCTCTCCTGACCGGCCGCCTGTCGCCGGCCCCTGGATTCGTCTGCGGTCCTTCCGCTGGAAACAGACGAAACTAAGCAGACGAATCGTTTGGGCGGACCAGGGGGAGGACGCGGTAGGGGATCTGCGTGGCCAGCGCGATCACCGTCGAAGACCGGACGATGCCGGGGTCTGCGAGGACCGAGTCGATGACCCGCTGCAGGTCGTCGTTGGAGCGAGCCACCACCCGGCACCACAGGTCCCCCGCGCCGGTGATCGTGACGGCTTCGAGGACCTCGGGAATGGTGGCCAGGTGGGTGGCGATCGCCGCGTGGCCGGACCTCGAACCCGGGGTGCCCCCCGCGCCCTGCCGGATCTCGAGGGTCAGGAACGCCGTGACCGGGTAGCCGAGCGCCTCGGGGTTGAGCTCCGGTCCCCATCCGGCGATCACCTCGGCGGCGGCCAGCTTGTTGAGCCGGGCCTGCACGGTCCCGCGGGCGACCCCGAGACGTCGGGACGCCTCGAGCACGCCCAGTCGAGGCTGGGCGGAGAACAGGCGCAGCAAGGTGGTATCCAACTCGTCCATTCGGGCCGCCAATCCTATGCAAAGTGCTCAGTGTTTCAGCCAACTCTTGCACATCCTGTCGAGTCCGGTAATGCTGCGAGCCATGACCACCGAACTGACCGGAGCATTGACCCAGGACGAGCTGAGGGCCGATCTGACCCTCGAGCAGCTGCACCAGCTCGTCGGCCTCGTGGAGTACGACGCGGACGCCGACGTCTTCCCGGTCACCGGGTGGGACGCGATCGGCTTCGTGGTCGGCAACGCCACCCAGGCCGCGCACTACTACCAGTCGGCGTGGGGGATGGAGCTGGTCGCCTACTCCGGGCCTGAGACCGGCAACCGCGACCACAAGTCGTTCGTGCTGCGCTCCGGGTCGATCCGGTTCGTGCTCAACGGGGCCGTGGAGCCGGACAGCCCGCTCGCCGACCACCACCGTCGGCACGGTGACGGCGTCGTCGACATCGCGCTCGAGGTGCCCGACGTCGACCGTTGCGTCGCTCAGGCCAAACGCGCGGGCGCGACCGTCGTACGAGACGCAGAGGACGTCACCGACGACCACGGGACGGTCCGGATCGCCGCGATCGCGACGTACGGCGAGACCCGGCACACCCTGGTCGACCGCAGCCGGTACGACGGGCCCTACCTGCCCGGGTACGTCGCCGCGGAGGGGAGCTGGGTCAAGAAGGATGGCCAGCCGCCGCGGCTCTTCCAGGCGCTCGACCACGTCGTGGGCAACGTCGAGCTCGGCAAGATGGACCAGTGGGTCGAGTTCTACAACAAGGTGATGGGC
>JBOHDW010000200.1:0-3352 GCA_050700795.1 Nocardioidaceae bacterium
GCGAACGGGATCGGGTCGAAGTCGCCGGTCAGGACCTTGCCCGCGACCAGGCCGGCGAAGTGGGCCATGTCGACCATCAGGGTGGCGCCGACCTCGTCCGCGATCTGGCGCATCTTGGCGAAGTTCACCCGGCGCGGGTAGGCGGAGTAGCCGGCGATCAGGATCAGCGGGCGGAACTCCCGCGCCGCCTCGCGCACCTTGGCGTAGTCGAGCAGCCCGGTCTCGGGATCGGTGCCGTAGGACCGCTGGTGGAACATCTTGCCGGAGATGTTCGGCCGGAAGCCGTGCGTGAGGTGGCCGCCGGCGTCCAACGACATCCCCAGCATCCGCTGGTTGCCTAGCTCGTGGCGCAGCGTCTCCCAGTCCTCCTCGCTCAGCTCGCTGACGTTCTTGGCGTCGTACTTCTCAAGCGCGGGCGACTCCACCCGGTGGGCAAGGATCGACCAGAACGCCACGAGGTTGGCGTCGATCCCCGAGTGCGGCTGGGCGTAGGCGTACGGCGCCCCGAACAGCTCGCGCGCGTGCTCGGCGGCGAGCGCCTCGACGGTGTCGACGTTCTGGCACCCGGCGTAGAAGCGATGGCCGATAGTGCCCTCGGCGTACTTGTCGGAGAACCAGGTGCCCATCGTCAGCAGCACGGCCGGCGACGCGTAGTTCTCGCTGGCGATCAGCTTCAGCGAGGCGCGCTGGTCGGTCAGCTCGGCCCGGGTCGCCTCGGCCACCCTCGGCTCCACCGCGGCGATGACGTCCAGGGCGTTGCGGTACGCCGCGCTGACCCGGCCGGACAGGTCGGCGGGGTTGTGCGGGTCGGTCTGATCGGACACGGCGGGGTCCGCGGGGGCAAGATCGGTCATGTCAGCAGCCTAGTGAGCCGGTCGAGCCCCCGGCAGCCCGGTCCACGTTTCGTATCCCGGACGCGGGTCTCAGGATGTGACATTTAATTTGTGGAAACGTCCCATTCGCCCCGACACTGAGCGGGTGATCTCCTCCGCGACGACGACGCACCTCGTGGCCCGACGCCACGTGGACCTCGGTCGTACGCGCAGCATGATCTGTATGTCGGCCTGACCCCGCCCGCATCGCCCGGGCGCGCGGTCGCCGACACCACCTCGACCCGGTCGTCGAGTGGTCCGCGACTCGTGCGTCTCCGGCATCAGGAGTCCCAGGAGCGCAGAGCCTTGACACCGATCGACCCAGCATCCGCCACCGGCCCCGGCCGGCAGTCGGCCACCCCCGTCGTACGCCGGCCGCGGCCGACTCGCGGGGAGGGCCAGTGGGCACTCGGCTACCGAGAGCCGTTGAACCCCAACGAGCAGTCGAAGAAGGACGATAACCCGCTGAACGTTCGGGCTCGCATCGAGAACATCTACGCGCACCGCGGCTTCGCCTCGATCGACGGCGCCGACCTCCGCGGCCGCTTCCGCTGGTGGGGGCTCTACACGCAGCGCCGTCCCGGCCTCGACGGCGGGCGGACCGGCGCCCTCGAGCCGGAGGAGCTCGACGACGAGTACTTCATGATGCGGGTGCGCAGCGACGGTGCCCTGCTCTCGGCGGAGCAGCTGCGCGCCCTCGGCGACGTCTCCACCACGTTCGCGCGCGACACCGCGGACCTCACCGACCGGCAGAACATCCAGTTCCACTGGATCTGTATCGAGGACGTCCCGACGATCTGGCAGCGGCTCGAGTCGGTCGGGCTGCAGACCCAGGAGGCCTGCGGCGACTCCCCGCGCGGCTTCCTGGGCTCACCGGTCGCCGGCATCGCCACCGACGAGCTCGTCGACGGGACGCCCGCGCTGGCGGAGATCAAGCGGCGCTACCTCGGCAACCCGGAGTTCTCGAACCTGCCGCGCAAGTTCAAGACCTCCGTATCGGGCCACCCCAGCCAGGACGCCGCCCCGGAGATCAACGACGTCTCGTTCGTCGGCACCGTGCACCCCGAGCTGGGCGCCGGCTTCGACCTGTGGGTCGGCGGTGGGCTTTCGACCAACCCGATGCTGGCCCAGAAGATGGGTGTCTGGATCGCCCTTGAGGACGTCGCGGACGTCTGGGAGGGCGTGATCTCGGTCTTCCGTGACTACGGCTACCGGCGGCTGCGCTCACGCGCCCGGCTGAAGTTCCTCGTCGCCGACTGGGGGGTCGAGAGGTTCCGCCAGCTCCTCGAGACGAAGTACCTCGGCCGCACCCTCGAGGACTGCCCGTCGCCACCGGCACCGGTCGTGTCCGGGGACCACGTCGGCGTTCACCGGCAGCGCGACGGCCTGTTCTATGTGGGCGCCGCCCCGATCGTCGGCCGGATCTCGGGGACCATGCTCACGTCACTGGCCGCCCTCGTCGACGTGTACGGCGCGCGCGGAGTCCGGCTCACGGCGTACCAGAAGCTCGTGGTGGTCGGCGTCCCCGGTCCGGACACGGAGGCGTTCGTGACCGACCTGGAGCGGATCGGCCTCTCGGCGCGGCCGTCGAACTGGCGTCGGTCGACGATGGCCTGCACCGGCATCGAGTTCTGCAAGCTCGCGATCGTCGAGACCAAGGAACGGTCGCGGGAGCTGGTCGCCGAGCTGGAGCGGCGCTTCCCCGACCTGGACACCCCGATCACCGTCAACGTCAACGGCTGCCCCAACGCGTGCGCCCGCACCCAGGTGGCCGACATCGGGCTCAAGGGCCAGCTGGTCCTCGACGCCGACGGCAACCAGGTCGAGGGGTTCCAGGTGCACCTCGGCGGCGCGCTCGGCCTCGACCCGACGTTCGGCCGCAAGCTGCGCGCGCACAAGGTGACCAGTGCCGGGCTGGACGACTACGTGACGAACGTGGTCACCGCGTACCTCGCCGAGCGCGACCTCGGCGAGTCCTTCTCCCGATGGGTCGCCAGGACGGACGAGGAGGTGCTCCGGGGGGAGCGCCAGATGGAGGGGGTGTCGACCGGATGAGCGAGCGAGCGGTGCCGTACCACTGCCCCTACTGCGGCGACGAGGACCTTCGCCCCCACGAGGGGTCGGACGGGAGTCGGCACGGCGAGTGGGAGTGCCGATCCTGCCTGCGGGCGTTCTCGTTGCGGATGCTCGGGGTCATCGTTCGTGGGGCCGGTCCGTCATGACCGCGGCGACCACGACCGCCGCGTCCCTGTTCCGCGGGGCCCGTACCGAGGGCAGCTCCCCCGAGGAGCTGGAGGCGCTGGTCCGCCACGTCGGAGCCGAGCTCGAGCTGGCCCCCGCCGAGGACATCATCGAGTGGGCGGTCGCCACGTTCGGCGAGCGCTTCTGCATCACGTCGTCGATGGCCGACGGTGTGCTCTCCCACCTCGCCTCTCGGGTCGCACCCGGGATCGACGTGGTCTTCCTCGACACCGGCTACC
>JBOHDW010000201.1:0-2262 GCA_050700795.1 Nocardioidaceae bacterium
ATTGTCTACACGGACCTTTTTCGCGGGATCCCGACCCTGATCGTCGCGTACCTGGTCGTCATCGGGGTGCCGGCGCTCAACCTGCGCGGGCTACCCAACAGCTTCTTCTGGCTCGCCTTCGTCTCCCTTGTCCTCTCCTACGGCGCCTACGTCGCGGAGGTGATCCGTTCGGGGATGGAGTCTGTTCACCCGTCCCAGTGGGCGAGTGCCCGCGCCCTCGGACTGACGCACGGCCAGACCGTCCTCCATGTCGTGCTGCCTCAGGCGATCCGCCGGGTGGTCCCCCCGCTCCTCAACGACTTCGCCTCCCTCCAGAAGGACACCTCCCTCGTCGGCGTCGTCGGCGTGATCGAGTCCCTGCGCGCGGCGAACATCTACGCGTCGTTCAACTTCAACTACACGCCGTACGTGGTGGCCTCCGTGCTCTTCATCGCGCTCACCATCCCGCTGGCCCGCTTCACCGACGTCCTGATCCGGCGGCAGCAGCGACGCGAGTGGGCCGGAGCCCTGTGATGGTGCATCAATGAGCGACCTGTTGCGCGTCGAGCACGTTCGGAAGTCGTACGGCGACAAGGTGGTGCTGCACGACGTGTCGCTGACGGTCTCGCCGCACGACGTGATCTGCCTGATCGGCTCCTCGGGAAGTGGGAAGTCGACGCTGCTGCGCTGCCTGAACCTCCTAGAGACCGTCGACGACGGCACGATCTGGTTCGAGGGTGACGAGATCACCGACCCGAGGGTCGACGCGCGGTCGGTCCGCACCCGCATCGGGATGGTCTTTCAGGCCTTCAACCTGTTTCCGCACATGACCGTCCTGGACAACATCACGATCGCGCCGCGCAAGGTGCACGCGATGTCCGGCGCGGAGGCGACCGATCGAGCCACCGAGCTGCTCGCCCAGTTCGGTCTCGCCGACAAGGCGAACGCGCATCCCGACCGGCTGTCGGGGGGTCAGCAGCAGCGGGTCGCAATCGCCCGCGCCCTCGCCACGTCGCCGGCACTGCTGCTGCTGGACGAGGTCACCTCGGCCCTCGACCCGGAGCTGGTCGGGGAGGTACTTGACATCCTGCGGACATTGGCCGGCGCGGGCACCACGATGGTGCTGGCCACCCACGAGATGGCGTTCGCGCGCGAGGTCGCGACCCGGGTGTGCTTCCTCGATGCGGGCACGATCTTGGAGGAGGGGCCGCCGGAGCAGGTGCTCGGCAACCCCCACCAGGAACGGACCCGCCAGTTCCTGGCCCGGGTGCTCCCCGCCGACCCGCCCTGATCCGACCGATCGGCGCCTCGGCCGCGTCGCCGGTCGCGCGGGCACCATACCCTAGGGGGGTATGCTCTCGCCATGAGTCACAATCACCCGACCGGAGCCTCCTGGAGCGCCGCGGCAGCCGCCACCTTCCACTGCCTCGTCGGCTGCGCGATCGGAGAGGTCCTCGGCATGGTGCTGAGCACCTGGTGGGGCTGGGGCAACGCGGCGAGCGTCGTACTCGCCATCGTCTTGGCGTTCGCCTTCGGCTACTCCCTGACCCTGAGGTCCGTGGTTAGAAGCGGAGTCGACCTCCGTACGGCGGTCAGGGTCGCCCTCGCGGCGGACACGATCTCGATCACCGTCATGGAGATCGTCGACAACCTGCTGATGCTGCTCGTCCCGGGAGCACTGGCCGCCGGGCTCGGCGACGCGCTCTTCTGGGGCTCCTTGGTGCTCTCGCTCGCCGTGGCATTCGCGGCGGCGTTGCCGGTCAACCGGACCCTGATCGCCCGCGGACGCGGACATGCCGTCGTACACGCCTACCACTGAGGTACGACCCTGACAGCGTCGGTGTCACAATCGGGCATGGCCTACGAGCTGGGACAGGGCAGCGGGCCGCTGCGCGGGGTCAGGGTGGTCGAGATCGCCGGCATCGGACCCGGGCCGCACGCCGCGACGCTCCTGGCCGACCTGGGCGCGGACGTGCTCCGGATCGAGCGGCCGGGTGGGCCACCCACGGGGGTGGACCGGGAGCACGACCTGCTCACCCGTGGGCGACCCGGCGTCGTACTCGACCTCAAGGCGGCCCGCGACGTCGACACCGCGCTGGCCCTGGTGGAGCGTGCGGACGTGCTCGTCGAGGGGATGCGTCCGGGCGCGATGGAGCGGCTGGGCCTCGGGCCGGAGGAGTGCCTGGCCCGCAACCGGCGGCTGGTCTACGCACGGATGACCGGGTGGGGTCAGGACGGGCCGCTCGCCCGCACCGCGGGGCACGACATCGACTACATCGCCGT
>JBOHDW010000202.1:0-3214 GCA_050700795.1 Nocardioidaceae bacterium
ATCCGTGCCGCGCTCGAGAAGGCGGGCATCTCCGGTGACCAGGTCGACTACGTGATCATGGGGCAGGTCATCCAGGCCGGCACCGGGCAGATCACCGCGCGTCAGGCCGCGGCGAAGGGCGGCATCCCGCTCGACGTGCCCGCCATCACGATCAACAAGGTCTGTCTTTCCGGGCTGAACGCCATCGCGATGGCCGACCAGCTGATCCGAGCCGGTGAGCACGAGATCGTGGTTGCCGGCGGCATGGAGTCGATGACCAACGCCCCACATCTGCTGCCCAAGTCGCGCGAGGGGTTCAAGTACGGCGACGTCACCCTCGTCGACTCGATGGCGTACGACGCCCTCTACGACCAGTTCACCGACCAGGCGATGGGCGCCCTGACGGAGGCCTGCAACGTCGAGGGTGCCGGGCTCACCCGTGCGGAGCAGGACGCATTCTCGGCCCGCTCGCACCAGCGCGCCGCTGAGGCCTGGAAGAACGGTGTGTTCGACGACGAGGTGGTGCCCGTCGAGGTGCCCCAGCGCCGGGGCGACCCGGTCGTGGTCAGCCAGGACGAGGGCGTGCGCGGCGACACGACCGTCGAGTCGCTGGCCAAGCTGCGCCCGGCGTTCTCCAAGGACGGCACGATCACCGCCGGCTCGTCGTCGCAGATCAGTGACGGTGCCGCGGCGGTCGTGGTGATGAGCAAGGCGAAGGCGGAGCAGCTCGGGCTCACCTGGCTCGCCGAGATCGGCGCGTCCGGGCAGGTCGCCGGCCCCGACTCGACGCTGCAGAGCCAGCCGGCCAACGCGATCAGGAAGGCGGTGGCCAAGGAGGGCATCTCCGTGTCCGACCTGGCCCTGGTGGAGCTCAACGAGGCATTCGCCGCGGTCGGGATCGTGTCCGCGCGCGAGCTCGGCATCGACGAGGAGCGGGTCAACGTCAACGGTGGGGCCATTGCCGTCGGTCACCCGGTCGGCATGTCCGGCACCCGGATCGCACTGCACCTGGCGCTCGAGCTGAAGCGCCGCGGTGGCGGCACCGGGGCTGCGGCGTTGTGCGGCGGCGGCGGTCAGGGCGACGCGCTGATCCTCCACGTCCCCGCGTGATCCGCGACCCCCGCCCCCCGAGCTGTCAGACGCCCCGGCCATGACCGGCGTACGCCCTGACAACTCGGTGGCGGCGCTGGTGCAGCGGGCGAGGGTGGGTGATGCCCGGTCGGTGGCGCGACTGATCTCGCTCGTCGAGGACGCGTCCCCGCTGCTGCGTGAGGTGATGGCCGCACTCGCACCGCATGCCGGGCATGCGCACATCGTCGGGATCACCGGTCCGCCCGGAGCGGGCAAGTCCACCGCGACCTCGGCAGTGGTCACCGCTCTACGCGGGCGCCTGGAGCGGGTGGGCGTGCTCGCCGTGGACCCGAGCTCGCCGTTCTCCGGCGGGGCGCTGCTCGGTGACCGGGTCCGGATGCAGGACCATGCCCTCGACCGCGACGTGTACATCCGGTCGATGGCGTCGCGGGGCCATCTCGGTGGCCTGGCCTGGTCGACCCCTCAGGCGCTGCGCGTGCTCGACGCGGCCGGCTGCGACGTCGTCCTCGTCGAGACCGTCGGGGTCGGTCAGAGCGAGGTGGAGGTCGCCGGGCTGGCCGACACCACCGTCGTACTCCTGGCGCCGGGGATGGGTGACGGCATCCAGGCCGCGAAGGCGGGCATCCTCGAGATCGGCGACGTCTACGCCATCAACAAGGCCGATCGGGACGGCGCGGACCTGGTCCGCAAGGACCTGCGCAACATGCTCGCCCTCGCCGAGCGCGGCCCCGACGACTGGAAGCCGCCCATCGTGAAGACCGTCGCCCAGACCGGAGAGGGCATCGACGAGCTCCTCGCGAAGATCGACGCGCACCGGACCCGGATGGTGGCCTCTGGCGAGCTCGAGCGGCGCCGGGTACGCCGCGCGCGTGACGAGGTGGAGGCGATCGCGGTGACCGCTCTGCGCGAGCGATGGGGTGACGTGCACGCCCATGTGAAGCTCGACAGCCTCGCGGCCCGGGTCGCGGAGGGGGAGACGGATCCCTACACGGCCGCCGACGAGCTCCTCGACAGCCTCGGGTGAGCTGCGGAGCGCCTCCCACAGTGGAACCTCGCGATTTGCTACACAAGACTCGGCAGGCGGTCCGCCCTGCCCACCCGCGAGACCGGGACGGAGAGTGGGATGAAGAAGGTCCTCGGAATCGTCGTGATCGGCTTCGTGCTGTTCTTCCTGCTCAGCCAACCGGCGAACGCCGCCACCGTGGTCCGGGGCGCTGGGGGAGTCGTCCAGGAGGCCTTCAACTCGTTCATCTCCTTCCTCGACGCTCTGTTCAAGTAGGGCTCCGTGGGTCGACATTCCGGTCACCGAACCCGTCCGCCGACCGGCTGGTTCCGCCGTACCTTCGACCCGAAGATCGGCAGGCACCTGCTGCGCGAAGAGGGCGAGGTGATCGTCGACGAGGTCCCGCACCACTGGGTGGTCTACGTGCTGCCGGTCCTGGAGGCGCTCCTCGGCGTCGGTGTGTTCGCGGTCTTCGTCGTGTCGCCGGTGTCGATCGCCTGGCTCCCGTTGCTGATCGCCCTCGCGCTGTGGCTGCACGCGGGGTGGCGCGCTCTCTGCGAGCACATGGACCGCTTCGTGATCACCAACATGCGGGTCTTCCGGGTGCGTGGGGTGTTCAGCCAACGACTGGCCACCATGCCGTTGACCCGGATCCTCGACATCACGGTCGAGAAGCCCTTCAGCGGCCGGATGATCGACTACGGGCACTTCGTCTTCGAGTCCGCCGCCCAGGAGCAGGGGCTTCGCGAGATCCGCTTCGTGGCTCGCCCCTACGCCCGCGACCTGACCATCCAGCGCGTCGTACAACGCGCCGGGCTGCGCGGTCCGCGCGTCGCGAACTAGGTCACGATCGGCCAACGGTGAGCCGGCAACCTTGCGCCCGCCTCCTTGCACTGTGCAGGGTCTTTCGGTGACGACGGACAGCCTGGGGGAGCTGGTGGCCCGAGACATCGGCGTCGCCGGGCCGGAGGTCCCACTGCTTGTGGACGTCTCCCTGGTCGCCACTCCGGGACGGATCCTCGCGGTCACGGGTCCGAGTGGGTCGGGCAAGACCACGCTCCTGTCCGTGCTGGGCGGCCTGTTGCGGCCCAGCACCGGTTCGGTCACCCATGCGGGCGAACCCGTCGGCACCGCCAGTGG
>JBOHDW010000203.1:0-4009 GCA_050700795.1 Nocardioidaceae bacterium
GACCCGGCCCTCCGCATCCACCGACGAGCCGACCGGCAAGCCCTCGCCCACCGGTCCGGGCCAACCGGAGTCGAGCCAACCGGAGTCGGGCCCGAGCCCGGACGGTGCCACCGCCGCGGCCGCCGGCTCCGACCCGGCCGCGGACCCGCCCGGACCAGACGACGCCGAGCCGCCACCACAGGCCGTGGCCGCTCCACGCACGAACGGCCGGATCGTCGCGAACTCGACCGCCGCCCCGCTGAACGGGAACGGGAACGGGACCGGGAGACAACGCCGCCGGACCTCGGACCTCGAGCCGATCGGGACTCCGCGCCCGGAGGACGCGGCGGCCCCGGAGCCTTCCGACGGCGATGAGGCAGCGGACCTGGCCGACACACCCACCCAGCGCTAGCCGGCAGTTCTCGTGGCCAAGGTCTTCCGCCGGTTCAGGCCCTACGACGCGACGTCGGTGCTGAGTGTCTTCTTGCTGCTGCTGTTCGCGGTGCCGTCCAGCCAGGTGTTCGTTCCCCTGGGCTCTGCCGGCTCGCCGGCACAGCTGCTTGGGCTCTTGATGCTGGCGGCCTGGACCTACTACCAGGTGCAGCGGCCCAGTCCGACCCGAGCGGGACACCAGCCCGTTCGATGGGCCTTCTTCATCGTGGTGGCCTGTTTCACCGCCAGCTTCGTCGTGGCCATGAACCGGCCCATCGCGTCCGCCGAGTCCAGCGTGGCCATCACGGGGATGGTCAGCCTCTGCGGCTGGGCGGGCCTGTTGCTGACCGCCAACGACGGGATCGACTCCTGGCCCCGATTCCTGACACTGGTCCGCCGAATGGTCTTCGGCGCCTCGTGCGTAGCGGCGCTGGGAATCGTGCAGTTCGCCACCGGCCAGCTGTGGATCAACCGCCTCTGGTTCCCCGGCCTCAACCCCAACCCCAACCAGCCCCTCACCACCCTGGTGGTCCGCAACGGGCTCATCCGCCCCCCCGGAACGGCGCTGCACCCCATTGAGTTCGGCGCGGTGGTGACGATGGCGCTGCCGATGGCGCTGACCCTTGCCGTCCAAGACCGGTCGCGCGGCGTGGTTCGGCGTTGGGCACCGGCGTTGCTGTTGGGAATGGGTGCGGTGCTGTGCGGTAGCCGGTCGGCCATCCTGTCGGGGGCGGTGGGGCTGGTCATCCTCTTCGCCTGCTGGTCCGGCCCCCTTCGACGGCGCGCGCTGGTCGGCGTCGTGGCCTTCACCGGGCTGATCGCCCTGGCCGTGCCTGGCATGCTGGGCGCGCTCTACAACCTGTTCATGGGCATCTCCACCGATAACAGTGCCGCCTCGCGCACCGGTTCCTATCCACTCGCGGAGACGTTCATCCGGCACTCCCCGCTGTTCGGGCGCGGATTCTCCACCTTCCTGCCGAGCTACCGCGTCCTCGACAACGGTTGGCTCGGGCTTGCGATCGAGGTCGGCCTGGCCGGGTTCACCGCGTTCCTGGCGCTGATCCTGACCGGGATGTGGGCGGGTCAGCGGGTCCGGTGGGCGGCGGACGGCGACGAACTGATCGCCCAGGTGGGCCAGGCCCTGACCGCGGGGATCGCCGCCGGAGCGGCCGGGCTCGCCTTCTATGACGGCATGAGCTTCCCGATGGGAGCAACGATGATCTTCCTACTGCTCGGCATGGCCGGAGGGTTGCGCCGCCTCATGCTGACACCGAGCAGGGATCCGGCGGTTCAGGGCGCGAGCGCGGAGCCGGCGAGATGACCCGGACCGTCGGCGTCGTGGTGGTCACCCACAACAGCGAATCGGTCGTCGACGGGGTGCTCGACAGTGTGGCGGCCGCCATGGACGGCCACGCCCATCTGGTCACGGTGGTCGACAACGGCTCGACCGACGACACGGTCGACCGGGTTCGCCTCCATCATGGCGTCGCCGTCCTGGAGCAGGCGAACCGCGGCTACTCCGCGGGGATCAACGCCGGGGTGGCCGCTCTCCCGTCAGCCGATGTGATCTTGGTGCTCAACCCCGACGTACGGCTCGAGGCCGGTTCCGTAGTTGCGATGTTGTCGGTCCTGGACGACCCCAACGTGGGCGTGGTGGCTCCGCGGTTGCTCGACCCTGACGGGACGATCGCCCACTCGTTGCGTCGGGCACCGACCCTTGCGCGAGCGATGGGGCTGAGCTTCACGCGACGGCCGACCTTCAGCGAGGCGGTCACCGAACCGGCGGCGTACCAGGTGCGCCACCCGGTCGACTGGGCGACGGGGGCGGTCCTGCTGATCCGGCGCGAGTGCCACGAGGCCCTCGGCGGGTGGGACGAGTCGTACTTCCTCTACTCCGAGGAGACCGACTTCTGTCTCCGGGCCGCTGACGCCGGTTGGCGCACCGAGTTCGAACCGGCGGCGTCGGCGCTGCACATCGGCGGCGCCTCGGGCCGAAGCGGCCGCACGCACACGATCCAGACCCTGAACAGGGTGCGGCTCTACGCCCGGCGGCACGGTCGGCGGGCCGGCCTCGTGTACCTGGGCTTCATGACCGCCAGTCAAGCGGTCAAGGCCGTCCGAGGGCGGCCGGAGAGCCGCGAGGCGCTGGTCGCGCTGATCCGCCCCCGACGACGACCCGTCGAGCTCGGTGCGGGCGTCTCGCTCATCCCCCGCTGACTACCGGTTTCGCTGAGCCCTGGACCGGCGCTGTTGCATACTGGACCGCAGGTGTGCCGGGGACGCGGCCGTGGTTCATCCACCGCTGGGGTAGACGCGGGCGACCGGTTCGGATCCTGTCCTGGGGGTGGGCGTGGCAACAGCGGGGCTGAGCAGGCGGATCGCCCGCGCCGTGGCATGGAGCGGTCTGAACACCCTGCTCACCCGGCTGATCACCATCGTGGTCGGTGCCATCGCGGTCCGGCTCATGAGCCACCACGACTTCGGCTCGTACTCCGTGGCGCTCGCCGTCTACCTGGTGATCAGCGGCTTCTCGGAGTTCGGCCTGTCGGCCGCGCTGGCGCGCGCCGACCTCGACCCCGACGAGATCGGGCCGAGTGTCAGCCTGCTGTCGATCGTGGTCAGCCTGTTCACCAGTGCCGGCCTGGCCCTCGCCGCACATCCGATCGCCGTCGCCCTCGGTGCGCCGGACGCGACCGGACCGCTGCGGGTGCTGGCCCTGTGCCTTCTGCTCACCGGCGTTCTGACCGTGCCGACGGGACTGCTGATCCGGGAGTTCCGCCAGGAGGCCTTCCTGGTCGCGAACCTGGTCTGCTTCGTTCCGTCCAACGCCTTGCTGATCTTCCTGGCCGCCCGGGGCGACGGCGCCCTGGCCTTCGCCTGGTCACGCGTCGCCGACTCGGTGATCACCGGCGTGGTGCTGGTCGTCTTCGCCAAGAAGCTCTACCGCCCCCGGTTGCACAGGGACGTCGCCGGCTCGGTGTTGCGCTTCGGGATCCCCGTCGCGGGGGCGAACCTGGTCAGGTTCGTCCTCCTCAACGCGGAATACCTGTTCATCAGCCGGCTGATGGGACCGGCCGCCCTGGGCATCTACACGCTCGCGTTCAACGTCAGCTCGTGGGCGAGCTCGGTTCTCGGCGGGATCATCTTCAGCGTCGCGATGCCGGCGATCTCCCACGACAAGGGCGACCCGGTTCGGTTGCGGAGCTCGCTGCGTCACTCCGTGGCGCTGGTGAGCCTGGTGGCGTTCCCCCTTGTGGCGGTCAGTATCGGCCTCGCACACCCACTCGTCGGTTTCATCTACGGACCGAGGTGGGGTGCATCCGCGGCCATCCTGGAGATCCTCGGGGTGTACGGCGCCCTCTTCGTGCTGGCGTTGCTGCTCGGGAACGTGCTGACCGGCCTGGGTCTGTCCGGACGACTGTTCATCCTGCAGGTCGTGTGGCTGGCAGCGTTGATGCCGGCGATGGCCATCGGGGTCCATCTCGACGGCCTCAAGGGGGCGGCCCTGGCCCACGTCGCAACGATGCTCGTGATCGTGATCCCGGCGCATCTGCTCGCGCTTCGCCGTCAGGTCCACGGGCTCGCCAGGGTGGTGGGC
>JBOHDW010000204.1:0-3860 GCA_050700795.1 Nocardioidaceae bacterium
GTTCGCAGCTGGGCCGGCGACGACCTGACGGAGACCGCAACATCGGCGTGAACGCTGGGGGCGCGACGTAGGGTCGGTCCTGCCCGGGGGAGCGAATTCGGCCGACTTGCACGCGTTTCCGCCGACATGCGTCTCTCGGTCTCCTTCATGGCTAGATCTCGAGGTCGAGCGGCTTGAAGCGGTTGCGAGTCGCTAGGTATATGAACGGACCAGGCTCCTTGAGCAGCGCCTCGATGCGTCTCCAACGCACCATGAGGAGTTCCAACTGGTCCCACGTGAATCGCGAGTCCTCGCCGGACAGCGCGACCATTCGTGCGCCGGTTTCGCGCACGAGCTGCCGCTCGGCCGGATTCTCCCGAATGTTGTGATCGCGGGTCACGATGAGCCACTGTCGCTCCGTGACTACGGGGAGCCACATCCAGTCCTTCGATCCCTTGGCGATGGGGCACGGGGGGCGCTGTCGCCTGTTCAGCTCGAGTCCAGGATCCCCCGGGTATGTGACATCGGTCCGCAGCCGCGCGACCGTGTGCGCGAGCCGGAGGATGTCCTCGTCGAAATAGAACTGAACCTGTGCTGGCTTGACCACGACGACAGTCCAAGGGGGTGAGGCGTCAGGCCGCGCTCGACGCGTGACGAGCGTTCTCGAACGACAGGGCCCACCGAACGTCCTTGAGGGACACCTCGAATTCCTCGGCGATCTCGTCCCGCGTGGCGCCCTCCTCGGAGTAATCGAAGATCGTCGCAGTGCTGACACCGGACACCGCTGGGCGCCCGAAGCGGACGTCCGGTTGTACCAGGACCGTCGAACGACGGTCATCGACGGGCCGCCAACCCTCGGCGAGATCGCCCTTCCAGGTGACGCGGTCCATGAAGGACTGTCCGGGGTAGGTGAGCATCTCCGTCTCATCGACCAGGTGGAAGTAAGGGGACAAGCGCGCAGCCTCCTGAGCATGCGCCACCAGCGACCTCCCGCTCACCAAGGGCTTACGGTGGGCCAGGGGGTACGGCACCTGCATCTCGTCGCGGAGCACCTCGATGAACACCCTCAGTTCGCGCATCGGGATGTTGTTCTTACGGTACGCCCGCAACCACCCCGCCTCGATGAACTCCGCCCACGTCACCCATCGCCGATCAACCGACTCCCGACGAAGGATCGGCATGTACGTGACGTCTCGCCGGGTCCCACCTTGGAGCCAGTAGTGAAGGGTCGACGGAGCCAACCCGAGCAGCCGCGCGGCTTCGGGTTCCGAATAGACCTCTCGATCCAGAACGTCCGTCATGACGCTGAGTCTGCCAGAGGCCACCCTCCAAGGGACCGGATCACAGCACCGCACTCCGTGCTCGTGGTCACCCACAGCGGCGTCGCGCGCTGCGCCCTTCCGCGGCTCGCGGGCAACCTGCCGTCGCGCTACGGCCTGACCCATTCGCTCGCGGAAGGGGCTGTCGTGGAGCTCGCCGGCGACGCGGACGGCTGGGTCGTTCGCAGCTGGGCCGGCGACGACCTGACGGAGACCGCAACATCGGCGTGAACGCTGGGGGCGCGACGTAGGGTCGGGTCGTGGTGCGCGCGCGACTCGTCCTGATGACGATCGCCCTCATGGCCGGTTGCGCAGCGTGCGCCTCGTCGCCGATGGGCCGGTCGACGCCACACGTCGGCGGGCCGGTGTTCCTGCACGTCGCGGCCCCGCACCGGCCCATGAACGCCCTCGAGCGGCCGATCGCCCAGAGGCTCGCGGGCTGGGCACGGGCTCAGGGGCTCCACGTCGACGGCGTGTGGTGTCCGCGTTGGGACCACGACATGCCCGAAGCGCTGACCTGCCAGGCCTGGTTCGACGGGGTCCCGGCGAACGTGCGGATCCGCCTGGACCGGATGCGACACCGATGGGTGGGGTACGACGCGCGCGTCGTAAGAGGGGTGGTGGCGACGGCTCGGCTCGAGCAGAGACTGCGGCGGTCCGGGTACGCCCACCCCGACTGTGGCCGGACCCGCGCCTATCCGGTGCGGCTGGGGCTGAAGCTGGTCTGCAAGGTGCACCGGAACGGTCATGCGTCGTACGTCGTGGCCACGGTCGTCAGCCGCGGAGGCGCGGTCTCGGTGCGCGGCTACTGAGCGATCGGGCAGACTCGGCGCGTGGAGCGAGCGCTCGTCGTGGGGGCCGGTGTGGTGGGGCTGTCGTGCGCGGTGCGGCTGCTCGAGGCCGGCCTGCGCGTCGACGTGCTCGCTCGCGACCTCCCGCTGGAGACGACCTCGGCCCTCGCGGCCGCGTTCTGGTACCCCTATCGCGCTCACCCCGTCGACCGAGTCACCGCGTGGTCCGCGACGACCTATGAGGAGCTGGTCCGGCTCGTTGACGAGGCGGACGCCGGAGTGGTGATGCGGGCCGGGACCGAGCTCATGCACGAGGTCACCGGCGATCCGCCCTGGACGGACATCGTGTCCTCGTTCGCGCGGGTGCCCGCGCCGAGCGGGTACGCCGACGCGTGGACGTTCGTCGCGCCGGTCATCGAGATGCCGTTCTACCTCCGCTGGCTGGCCGGTCGCGTGGTGGCGTTGGGCGGGACGATCACTCGCGCGGGGCTCGGTGGGCTGCCCGAGGCAGACGATGTGCTGGTCGTCAACGCCACCGGCCTGGGCGCCCGGCTGACCGCAGCGGATCCGAGCGTGACGCCGGTCCGGGGGCAGGTGGTCCTGGTCGAGCAGTGCGGGCTGGAACGGTGGTGGCTCGACGAGTCGGGGCCGTCGTACGTCGTGCCGCGTTCGCGCGACATCGTGCTCGGCGGCACGGACGACGAGGGGGAATGGGATCGCGCTCCCGACCCGGCGGTGACCCGTCGGATCGTCGAGAAGGCGGCCACTCTGGTGCCCGAGATCGCCGACGCGCGAGTGCTGGCCGTGCGCGTCGGGCTGAGGCCGGAGCGGCCGGAGGTACGGCTCGAGCGCGAGCGGCGGGGCGCCGCCACGGTCGTGCACTGCTACGGGCACGGCGGAGCAGGGGTGACGTTGTCGTGGGGGTGCGCCGACGAGGTCGTCGAGCTGGCCCGGACCTCCTGAGCCATCGACCCGGTCTCCTGAGCCATCGACCCGACTCGAAGGCGGGACCAGGGGCTATCGGGTGGGGGTGACCGTGGTACGCATCACGGTGTTGCTCTTGCCCTTCGGCCGGACGAGCTCGAAGCCCGCCTCCTCGAACTGGTGGCGAGTGCCGTTGTAGAGAAAGGACGCGGACTTCTTCTTCCCGTCGGTGTCGTGGGGGTAGCCCTCGACGACGCCACCGCCGGCTTGGGCGATCAGCTCCAGCGCCCCCCGCAGGGCGATGTTCGCCACGCCCTTGCGCCGGTAGCGCGATTCGATGAAGAAGCACGTGATGCGGTAGTCGGGGACGAGGTCGAGCGTCTCTTCGTACTCCTTGCGGTGGTAGATGTTCGGCAGCTCCGTGCACGAGCCGAACTCGCACCAGCCAACCGCGACCTCGCCGTCGAAGACGAGCGCGGCGTGGGCCTTGCCCTCGCGCACGAGGCGTTCCTTGAGCTCCCGGTTGCCGCCCACGGTGTGGGTCTTCTCGGCGTGCATGGTGTGGAACCAGGTGCACCAGCAGCCGCCCCACACGCCGTTGTTGCGCTCCACGAGAGCGGCGAAGGCTTCCCAGGTCTGCGGCTCGAGCGCTCGAACGGTGAGCTCGCCGGTCGCTGCAGTGGTCGTCATGATCATCAGGTTAGGCTCGGCGTCATTCGACGCAGAGACAGAACGGATGGCCGGCGGGGTCGAGAAAGACCCGGAACGTGGTGCCCGGCTGGTGATCGTGCTTGGTGGCGCCCAGCTTGAGTACGGCGGCCTCGGCGGCGTCGAGGTCATCGACGAT
>JBOHDW010000205.1:0-12464 GCA_050700795.1 Nocardioidaceae bacterium
AGACCGTCGCGCTCGAGGCGTGTGACCAGGTGCGTCGTCCCAGCGGGACTGAGGAGCACCCGCTCGGCGAGCTCGGACATGCGCAGCCGGTGATCGGGAGCATTGAACAGGGTGATCAGCACGTCGAACTCGATGACAGTCAGGCCGTTGTGCCGGCGGAGCTCGGCGTCGAGCGCCTGAAGCACCGACCGATGCAGCATCATCAGCGCTCCCCATGACTCCCACTCCTCTGGGTCGAGAAAGTCGTGATCGAGTCTTGACGTAGCCATGTCCGAGAGTATATTTCGTTTCGTAGGAAAATAAAACCTCTCGGGCCCAATGAGAGGACACAGTCATGACGTTCGGAGTCATCCACCCCGGCGAACGGGCTACCCGAGGGCCAAATCTTCCACGCAGCCGGCCCCTCGGCCGGCGGCTGGACCATCGTGGCCATGCACGAATCCCAGCAGAGCTGGGAGGCGCTCCGCGACGGCATCCTCATGCCACGCATGCAGGCAGGCATCGAGGGCGGCTTCCCGACGCCGCCGGACGAGACCGTCTTCGACGTCGCCGCGATTCTGCCCTGAGGAGGCGGCCATCATGCTCAACAACAACCGCGCCTCTGCCGTCCTCGTCTCGACCGACCTTGAGCGGAGCCAAACCTTCTACACGGAGAAGATCGGCCTGACCCTCTCGCAGGAGACCATCAAGAACCACCTGCTCTTCGACTGCGGCGACGGGTCGACCCTGTTGATCTACGGACGCGCCTCTGGCAACAGAGCCGACCACACGCAGGTCCGGTTCTGGTCGACCGACATCAAGAAGGACGTCGATGCCCTCGCTGCCAACGGCGTCGAGTTCGACGAGTACAGCAGCGACACTTTCAAGACGATCGACCACATCGTCACCACCCCTGGCATCGGGCGTTCGGCATGGTTCAAGGACCCGGACGGGAACACGATCGCGGTCTTTCAGCCCGAGTAGCCGACGCGGAGGCAGCCTCCATGGCAAGACGCTGCCCTCCGCTGTACGGGCGGGTCACACCACCGCGAATGCCCGCTCAGGCGAAGCACGCGCCTGACCACAGAGCTCGTTCACTGCGGATCACCTGCCCGCTCATCAGCGCCTTGAGGAGCGCCTTGCTCTCCCCAGGGCTCGCTCCCGGGCTGGCGTCGATCAGTCTGTCGAGTCCGGACCCCAATGCCCCAAACGACGCCACCGCGGCTCGTGCCGCGGACAGCACCCCGCCGCTTCGTCGAACAACCAAGGCTGACCCGCTGTTTCTCGTGGTGGAGCCAAGGGGACTCGAACCCCTAACCCCCTGCTTGCAAAGCAGGTGCGCTACCAATTGCGCCATGGCCCCCGGTCGGCGTACGGGCGCCGGATCGCCTGCCCCTCAGGCCTTGGTGACCTCGTCGGTCGCCTCGGCCCAGAGCGCCTGCTCACGCTGGCCCGCCTTGACCTTCTTGGTCGCGACGATCGCGGCGCCGGCCGCGAGCGCCAGGAACAGCAGCTTCTTCATGGCGGATCCCTTCGTTGCCGGCGGTTCGGTCAGTGGGCCTAAGAGGACTTGAACCTCTGACCTCTTCCTTATCAGGGAAGCGCTCTAACCGTCTGAGCTATAGGCCCCGGTGCGGCCGGCAGGTCCGACGCTGAGCCGCCGACGAAGATTACCCCATCGCTCGGAGGCCGCCCAAACCGATCGAGGTCAGCGGTCGTCCTCGGCGAAGGTGATCTCGAGGCCGCCGAGGAGCTGGGCGGACAGGTTGTACAAGAACGCTCCAAGCGTGGAGATCGCGGTGATCAAGATGACGTCGACCACCGCGACGATCATGGTGAAGCCGAGCACCCGGCTGGGCCCGACGTAGTTCTGCACGTCGAACGAGCTGGAGCCGCTCCCCAGCACGCTGGTGACCGTCTGGTTGATCGAGTCCCACACTCCCGCGGCGCCGAGAACGCCCCAGACGACGGCCACCGCGACCACCGTGACGATGCCGATCGCCACAGACAGCAGGAACGCGGTCTTCATCACCGACCAGGGGTCAACGTGCACCAAGCGGAGGCGGGCGCGTCGGGGTCCCCGGCCCCGGCTCAGCGGTGCCCCCGGAGCCGGCGCGACGCGCGCCCGGCCGCCGGCCGTCGGCGTACCCGTGGACGGGCTGGACGTGACCGCCTGCTGGACCGCGGTCGAGGCCGCGGAGGCCATCGCCGAGACGCGCTCGCTCAGCGAAGGCTTCTCCCCGCCACCGGAACCGTTGGACGACGGTCCGGCGAGCGTACGACGCGGGGCGATCGGACTCTGTTCGCCTCGATCGGCCATCAGGACTCCTCGGTGTCGGCGTCACCGTCCGGCGAACTCTCGTCGGCGGGCGACCCGTTGGAAGCAGGTTCACCGTCGATTGTGGCATCCTCCGGCTGAGGATCCCCTGAGTCCTCCTCCAACTCGGGCGCTTTCTCGACACTACGCGCCACCACCACGACGCTGTCACCCTCACCCACTCCGACGAACTTCACACCCTTGGTGTCGCGTCCGGTCGGGCGCAGCTGGTCGTCGATCGCACTGCGGGTGACCTGGCCGGACGCCTTGATCGACAGCACCTCGTCGCCCTCCACGACGATGAAGCCGCCGACCAGGTTGCCCCGCTCGTCGTCCTGCTTCATCGCCTTGATGCCGAGCCCGCCGCGAGACTGGAGTCGGTACTGGGAGATGCGGGACCGCTTGGCGAAGCCGCCGTCGGTGATGGTGAAGACGTACTGCTCCTTGACGTCCTCCCCACCCGCCTCGGCGGCCTCCTCCAAAGCCACCTGTTCGGCCCGGATCACCGACATCGACAACACGTCGTCGCCGTCACGGAACCGCATCCCGGTCACCCCGGACGTGGCGCGGCCCATCGGCCGCAGCTGGGTGTCATCGGCGCGGAAGCGGATGGCCTGACCCTTGCGGGACACGAGCAGGATGTCGTCCTCCGGCTCGACCAGCTCGGCGCCGATCAGCTCATCGCCCTCCTCGCGGAAGTTGATCGCGATGACGCCGGCCTGTCTCGGGCTGTTGTAGTCGCCGAGTCTGGTCTTCTTCACGAGCCCGTTGCGGGTGGCCAGGACGAGGTACGGCGCCTGGTCGTAGTCGCGGATCGCCAACACCTGGGCGATGTTCTCGTCCGGCTGGAACGACAGGAGCCCGGCCACGTGACCGCCCTTGGCGTCGCGAGAGGCCTCCGGGAGGTTGTAGGCCTTGGTCCGGTAGACCCGCCCCGCGGTGGTGAAGAAGAGCAGCCAGTGGTGGTTCGAGGTTGCCATGAAGTGCTCGACGACATCGTCACCGCGCAGGGTGGCGCCGCGCACGCCCTTTCCGCCACGCCGCTGCGTGCGGTAGAGGTCGGCCCGGGTTCGCTTCGCGTAGCCACCCCGGGTGATCGTCACGACCAGGTCCTCATCCGGGATCAGGTCCTCCATCGAGAGATCGCCGTCCGCCGCGATGATCTGGCTGCGCCGGGGGTCGCCGAACTTCTCCACGATGCCGGCGAGCTCCTCGGAGATGATCTGCCGCTGCCGGACCTCGTCCGCGAGGATGTCCTGGAGGTCCGCGATGACGATCTCCAGCTCGGCCAGCCGGTCCATGATCTTCTGCCGTTCGAGTGCGGCCAGCTGCCGAAGCTGCATCCCCAGGATCGCGTTGGCCTGGAGCTCGTCGATCTCCAGCATCGCGATCAGCCCGGCCCGGGCCTCGTCGACATCGGGGCTGCGCCGGATCAGCGCGATCACGTCGTCGAGCAGGTCCAGCGCCTTGGCCAGGCCGCGGTAGATGTGCGCCTGCTCCTCGGCCTTCCGCAGCCGGAACCGGGTCCGCCGCTGGATGACCTCGACCTGATGAGCCACCCAGTTGCTGATGAACTGGTCCAGGGTCAGGGTCCGCGGCACCCCGTCGACGAGCGCCAGCATGTTCGCGGCGAAGTTCGTCTGGAGCTCGGTGTGCTTGAAAAGGTTGTTGAGTACGACGCGAGCAACCGCGTCACGCTTGAGCACGACCACCAACCGGCGACCGGTTCGCGAGGACGAGTCGTCGCGCACATCCGCGATGCCCTGCACCCGACCGGAGTCGGCGAGCTCAGCGATCTTCAGGGCGAGGTTGTCGGGGTTGACCTGGTAGGGCAGCTCGGTGATCACCAGACAGGTGCGGCCCTTGCTGTCCTCCTCGACGTCGACCACAGCGCGCATCATGATCGAGCCGCGGCCGGTGCGGTAGGCAGCCTCGATACCGGTCCGCCCCACGATCAGGGCGTTGGTCGGGAAGTCCGGCCCCTTGATCCGCTCGAGCAGCGCCTCGAGCAGCTCCTCGCGGCTGGCGTCGGGGTGCTCGAGCGCCCACTGCAGACCGTCGGCGACCTCTCGAAGGTTGTGCGGCGGGATGTTGGTGGCCATCCCCACCGCGATGCCGACGGAGCCGTTCACGAGAAGGTTCGGGAACCGGGCCGGCAGGATCGTCGGCTCCTGCGAACGGCCGTCGTAGTTGGGGGCGAAGTCGACGGTGTCCTCGTCGATGTCTCGGACCATCTCGAGTGCGAGCGGCGCCATCTTGCACTCGGTGTAGCGCATCGCCGCGGCCGGGTCGTTGCCGGCCGAGCCGAAGTTGCCCTGACTGTCCACCAGCGGGTTGCGCATCACCCACGGCTGCGCGAGACGGACCAGGGTGTCGTAGATCGCCGAGTCGCCGTGGGGGTGGTACTGGCCCATTACGTCGCCGACGACGCGCGAGCACTTCGAGAAGCCGCGGTCGGGACGGTAGCCACCGTCGTACATCGCGTAGAGCACCCGGCGGTGCACCGGCTTCAGCCCATCGCGTACGTCGGGAAGGGCGCGCCCCACGATCACGGTCATCGCGTAGTCGATGTAGGAGCGCTGCATCTCCACCTGCAGCTCGACGGTCTCTATCCGACCGCCGGTGCCGCCGGTGCCGTCGCCGTTCTCCGGGCCGTTCTCAGTCACCTGCTCACTCCTTCCACCCGATTCGTCTGCGTTGATTCGTCTGTTTTACGCGAGGGGGTCGCAGACGAATCGGTTTAGATGTCGAGGAAACGAACGTCCTTGGCGTTGCGCTGGATGAACGAGCGGCGCTGCTCGACGTCCTCGCCCATCAGCACCGAGAACATCTCGTCGGCCTGGGCCGCGTCCTCCAAGGTGACCTGCAGCAGCAGCCTGCTGTCGGGGTTCATGGTGGTGTCCCACAACTCGTCCGGGTTCATCTCACCAAGGCCCTTGTAGCGCTGGACCGGGTTCTCCTTCGGCAGCTTCTTGCCCGCCTCGTGACCGGCGGTCATCAGCGCATCGCGCTCCAAGTCCGAGTAGACGAACTCGTGCTCGGCGGGCTTGTTCCAGCGCAACCGGTAGAGCGGCGGCTGCGCGAGGTAGACGTAGCCGTGCTCGATCAGCGGCTTCATGAAGCGGACCAGCAGGGTCAGCAGCAACGTGGTGATGTGGTGTCCGTCGACGTCGGCATCGGCCATCATCACGATCTTGTGGTAGCGCAGCTTGTCGATGTCGAACTCTTCGTGGATGCCCGTGCCGAGCGCGGAGATGATCGACTGCACCTCGGTGTTCGCGAGCACCTTGTCGATGCGCGCCTTCTCCACGTTGAGGATCTTTCCGCGGATCGGCAGGATCGCCTGGATCCGAGGGTCCCGGCCGCCCTTCGCCGAGCCGCCGGCGGAGTTGCCCTCGACGATGAAGATCTCGCACTCCTCGGGGTTGGTCGACTGACAGTCGGCCAGCTTGCCGGGGAGCCCACCGCCTCCGAGGAGCCCCTTGCGACTGCGGGCGAGGTCGCGTGCCTTGCGCGCGGCGATCCGGGCCGACGCGGCGGCCATCGCCTTCCGTACGATGTCCTTGCCCTCCGAGGGGTTCTGCTCCAACCAGGCACCGAGCTGGTCGTTGACCACGCGCTGCACGAAGCCCTTCGCCTCGGTGTTGCCGAGCTTGGTCTTGGTCTGGCCCTCGAACTGAGGCTCGGCGAGCTTCATCGAGACGATCGCGGTCAGCCCCTCGCGTACGTCGTCGCCGGAGACCCGATCCTCCTTCTTCTTGATCAGTCCCCACTCCTCGCCCCAGATGTTGACCAGGCTGGTGAGCGCGGAGCGGAACCCCTCCTCGTGGGTGCCGCCCTCGTGGGTGTTGATGGTGTTCGCGAAGGTGTGCACCGACTCGGTGAAGCTGACGTTCCACTGCATCGCGACCTCGAGGCTCATCCCGTTGCTGGGTTGCTCGGCCTCGAACTCGATGATCGTGGGATGAGCGTGGTCCTTGCGCCGGTTGAGATGGCTGACGTAGTCGGCCAGGCCCCGGTCGTACTTGAACACCCGCTCCATGCCGCCCGGCTCGGAGCCCTCGGCCGGAACCGGTCGGATCGCGTCGCCCCCGGCCTCGTCGACGGCATTGTCGATCGTGCCGTCCTCCACGGCCTCGACGATCTCCTCGGCCGCCGGCCGCAGATCGCGGACCACGATCTCGAGCCCCTTGTTGAGGAAGGCCATCTCGCGCAGCCGGTTGGTGATCGTCTCGAAGCTGTAGGTGGTCGTCTCGAAGATCGTCGTGCTCGCCCAGAAACGGGTGGTCGTCCCGGTCTCGGCGGTGGCCTCGTGGCGCTCCACGGGGCCGTCCGGCTCGCCGTACGCGAAGGACTGGCTCCACCGGTAACCGTCGCGACGCACCTCGACCTCGAGCCGCTCGCTGAGCGCGTTGACCACGGAGACGCCGACCCCGTGCAGCCCGCCGGAGACCTTGTAGCCGCCGCCGCCGAACTTGCCACCGGCATGCAGCACGGTCAGCACCACGGTGAGGGCGGGCAGCTCCTGGCCCGGCGAGACGTCGACGGGGATGCCGCGGCCGTTGTCGACGACCTCGACGCCGCCGTCCTCGTGCAGGGTGACCACGATCCGGTCGCAGTAGCCGGCGAGCGACTCGTCGACCGAGTTGTTGACGATCTCCCAGACCAGGTGGTGCAGCCCCCGCTCACCAGTGGAGCCGATGTACATGCCCGGGCGTTTGCGGACCGCCTCCAGGCCCTCCAGGACCTGGATCGCCGAGGCGTCGTACCTGCCGTCCTCGACGAGCTGGGTGGAGCCGGGTTCGATCTGAGCCTGTTCGGCCACCAGCGGATCCTCTTTCGTCTTCCGGACAGTCAAAAGGCCGACCCTGACGGGCGGTGACGCCTACGGCCCGGGGTTCGACCCATCGCTCAGTCTACCGGCCGAAGGCCCGATATCGAGCACGGCACCCACAGAATCGGGGGGACGGTGGATGAAAACCGGCGACTAGGGACCTCACAAGGCGGATTTGAGGCGCGATCAGGGGGGCGTTCTAGTCCCCCTACCGGCGAAAGGCGCCCGGAACGGCCCTCAGCCGTACGTGTCGCGGGGGCCGCGCCCGTCCCGCACCGACCTCAGGCCCCGCTTCCACGACGGGCCCGCGGGGCCCTTCACCTCGATCCGGGTGACCGTCCCGTCACCGAGCTCCTCGTTGAGCCGGCGTACCACGGTGGGCGCGAGCAGCCGCATCTGGGTGGCCCATGCGGTGGAGTCGGTCTGTACGCCGAGGCGACCGCCGCCGGTGTCGTCGCGAACGAAGGTCGTCGGGACCGCGTGCTGAGCGACCTCCCGGCCCACGATCGTGTCCCAGCGCGTGAAGACGCCATGCACCCGGACGTCGGTGCCCCAGCCCTGCTCGGCGATCAGCCGGGTCATCGCCGCGTCGAGCGGCTGCGGGTCGCGGTCGTCGGGGTGGGCCCCGGAGACCTTCGGGTCGACGGTCCGGGCAGGCCGGGCCTTGCGGCGTACGGCGCGGGCCGTGCCGGCCAGCGACCGGGCGATGCTGCGCGCCAGGTCGAGACCGGTGTCTTGGTGCTCATCCGACATGAGGGCCGACCTCCCCGATCGCCACGTCGATGCGCTGCCCCTTCAGGGAGGCGGGCACATCCTCGGGAACGGCGGCGGTCACCAGTACCTGCTCGGCCTCGGCGACCAGGTCGGCCAACCGCTCCCGCCGGTCGTTGTCGAGCTCGGCGAAGACGTCGTCGAGGATCAGGATCGGGTCGTCGCCGTCGGCCCGCAGCAGGTCGTAGGACGCGAGCCGCAACGCCAGCGCGAACGACCAGGACTCCCCGTGCGAGGCGTACCCCTTTGCCGGCATCGAGCCCAGTGAGAGCAGCAGGTCGTCTCGGTGCGGTCCGACCAGACTGATGCCACGGTCGACCTCGTCGTCGCGCCGCCGCTCGACCTCGGCGAGCAGCGCATCGGCGAGCGCGGCGCGCTCCGTCGCCCCGCCGAGGTCGAGAGAGGCCTTGTAAACAAGGGATGCGGCGGCCTCGTCGGTTCCGCGCGCCACCGCGTCGTACGCCGTAGCGACCAGCGGCCGCAGCACCTCGACCAGCTCGAGACGGGCGCCCAGCAGCTGCGCACCGGTGCGCGCGAGGTGACTGTCCCACACCCCGAGGGTGGCGAGCGCCGAGTCACCACGGCGGCCGAGCCGGGCGGTCTTGAGCAGTGAGTTCCGCTGCTTCAGAACCCGGTCGTAGTCGGCTCGAACCCCGGCGAAGCGCGGCGCCCGTTGCACGAGCAGGTCGTCGAGGAAGTGCCTGCGCTCGGCGGGATCTCCCTTCACCAGGGCCAGGTCCTCGGGGCTGAACAGCACGGTGCGCACCAGCCCGAGCAGCTCGCGGGCCCGCGGCAGTGGCGACCCGTTGACCCGGGCCCGGTTGGACCTCCCGGGGTTGATCTCGACCTCGAGCAGGGCGCTGCGACCGTCGCGGACCACGGTGGCCCGAACCACGCCCTGCTCCGCACCCGCCCGCACCAGCGGTGCCTCACTGGCGACCCGGTGCGAGCCCAGCCGGGACAGGTAGTCGACCGCCTCCACCAGGTTCGTCTTGCCCTGACCATTGCGGCCGATGAAGGCGGTCGGCCCGGGTCCCAGCGGTACGTCGACGGCGGCGTACGACCGGAAGTCGTGCAGGGACAGGTGGGCGACGTACACGGTCGAGCAGTCGGCTACTGCTGGTCGTGGACCGTGACCGCCGGCCCGGACTTCGTGTCGGCCGTCGTCGCCGGTGCCTCGGTCTTCATCGCGTGCCCACCGAACTGGTTGCGCATCGCCGCGATCGCCTTCATCGCCGGACTCTCCTCCTGGCGGGAGGAGAACCGCGCGAAGAGGGACGCGGCGATTGCGTTCATCGGCACGGCGTTGTCGATCGCCGCCTCGACCGTCCAGCGTCCCTCACCGGAGTCGTCTGCATAACCGGCGATCTGGTCCAGGTGGGTGTCCTCCTTGAGCGCGGCCACCAGAAGGTCGAGCAGCCAGGACCTGATCACGGTGCCCTCACGCCACGAGTCGAACACCTCGGTGACGTTGTCGACGAGGTTGACCTTCTCGAGCAGCTCCCAGCCCTCGGCGTACGCCTGCATGATGGCGTACTCGATGCCGTTGTGCACCATCTTCGCGAAGTGGCCGGCACCGGGCTCCTTGCCCGCGTGCACGAAGCCCGAGTCACCGTCGGGCTTCAACGCGTCGAACGCGGGCTGGATCTTCGCGACATTCTCGTCCGAGCCGCCGCACATCAGCGCGTAGCCGTTCTTCAGCCCCCACACGCCGCCGGAGACACCGCAGTCTACGAAGCCGACCTTCTTCTTCCCCAGCATCGTGGCGTTCAGCTGGTCGTCGGTCCACTTCGAGTTGCCGCCGTCGACGACCAGGTCGCCCTCGCCCAGCAGGTCACCGAGGTTCTTGATGGTCTCCCGGGTCGGGTCGCCGGAGGGCACCATCACCCAGACCACCTTCGGCGACGGCAGCTTGGCGACCAGCTCCTCGAGGCTTGGCACGTCGGAGACATCCGGATTGCGGTCGTAGCCGACCACGGTGTGCCCCGCGAGGCGCAACCGCTCGCGCATGTTGCCGCCCATCTTGCCCAGCCCGATCAGTCCCAGCTCCATCTGCGCACCTTTCGACGTCCCGACTCACGGTACAACCGCCGGGCCGGGTCGAACCTGGGGAGGTCGACCGGCTCGGACCCTACGAGAGCAGCCGGCGTGGCATCAGCAGATAGCGGAAGTCCGTGTCGGCCTCCCCGTCGAACGAGTCGACGCCCGCGATCATGGCCGGCTTCGATGCCTGCGTGAACGCGAACTCCACCACCGGAGACTCCAAGGCGGTCAGCCCGTCCAGCAGGAACTGCGGGTTGAAGCCGGTGGTGACGTCCTCCCCCTTCACGGCGGCCTCGATCTCCTCGGTCGCCAGCGCCTCCTCACCGCTCCCCGCGTCGAGGGTGACCGAGCCCTCCGCGAAGGCCAGCTGGACCGCGGTGTTGCGCTCCGCGACGAGGGCCACGCGCTTGACGGCGTCCACGAGGTCGGCCCGGTCGACCCGGGCCACGGTGGCGTGCTGGCTGGGGAACAGGTTGCGCACCTTCGGGAACTCGCCGTCGAGCAAGCGGGTGGTGGTTCGGCGTACGCCGCCCCCGACACTTCCCTCGAAGCCGATGATCCCCTCGCCGCTGCCCCCCGACGACAGCGCGATCGTGACGTCCGTTCCCGCGGTCAGCGACTTAGCCGTGTCGGCCAGCACCTTGGCCGGCACCAGGGCGGCCGCGGACACGTCGGTCGCCTGAGGGCTCCAGGTGAGCTCCCGCAGCGAGAGCCGGAACCGGTCGGTGGCCAGCAGGGAGATCGTCTCCCCCTCGATCTCGATCCGCACGCCGGTCAGCACCGGAAGCATGTCGTCGCGACCGGCGGCGGTCACCGCCTGGCTCGCCGCGGCGGCGAACAGGGCGCTGGTCACCGTGCCGCTCGCCTGGGGCATCACGGGCAGGGTCGGGTACTCCTCGACCGGCATCGTCTGCAGGCTGAACCGCGCCTTCCCGCAGATGAGCTCCACCTTCGCGGAGACCAGGGTGACCTCGACGGGACGATTCGGGAGACTCCGACAGATATCGGCCAGCAGTCGCCCCGACACCAGCGCCTTCCCCTCGGCCGAGACGGCGGCCGGCAGGGTTGCTCGCGCGGACGTTTCGTAGTCGAAGGTGCTCAGCGCGAGACCGTCCTCCCCGGCCTCGACCAACAGGCCCGCCAGCACCGGGACGCTCGGCCTGATCGGGAGACTCCGTGCGGCCCAGGCGACCGCGTCCGCGAGGACGTCGCGCTCCACGGTGAACTTCACGGGTGTGCCTCCTGGCTGACGGTCTGGGGAGAGCATCCTGCCACGCCGCACCGACGGGCGGGAGCCCCGGGAGCGGCTCGTCCCCAGATCCGTGAGTGGGTGGGTTTGGCAGACGATCCGGGTATCTGTAGTTCAGTAGTGTTAACAGGTGCGGTGGAAACTGTGGACAACCAGCGTTTCCGCAGGTAGACACCGCATCTTTGTCCCGAGGGGCTGTGTATGAGAGGGGTCCTGTCGGTGGCCGGCGGGGGTCGGCCGTGGACCCGCACACCGGGGCTCGGGATTCGTGCACAGGCGGTCCCCAGCCCGCGGGCGGTGGTCCCCGTTTCGTGCACAGGCCGCTGCTGTCGGCTCGGTCACGACTGGCGGGCCTGCTGCTTGATCCGGTTGGTCAGCTCGGTGACCTGGTTGTAGACGCTGCGCCGCTCCGCGAGCTGCTTGCGGATCTGCTTGTTCGCGTGCATCACGGTGGTGTGGTCCCGGCCGCCGAAGTGCTGCCCGATCTTGGGCAGGGAGAGCTCGGTGAGCTCGCGACACAGGTACATCGCGATCTGGCGGGCCCCGGTCAGCGCCCGGGTACGGCTCTGGCCGCAGAGGTCGTCGATCGAGAAGCCGAAGTAGGCCGCGGTCTGGGCGATGATCAGCGCGGCGGTGACCTCGGGCTCGCCGCCCTCGGGGATCAGGTCCTTGAGCACGATCTCGGCCAGGGTGAGATCGACCGGCTGCCGGTTGAGGCTCGCGAACGCGGTGACCCGGATCAAGGCACCCTCGAGCTCACGGATGTTGGTCTGGATCTTGCTGGCGATGAACTCCAAGACATCGGGCGGTGCTGTCATCCGCTCGATGGCGGCCTTCTTCCGGAGGATGGCGATCCGGGTTTCGAGGTCGGGCGGCTGGACGTCGGTGATGAGCCCCCATTCGAACCGGTTGCGGAGCCGGTCGTCGAGGGCCTCGAGCCGCTTGGGTGCGCGGTCGGAGGTGAGGACGATCTGCTTGTTGGCGTTGTGGAGGGTGTTGAAGGTGTGGAAGAACTCCTCCTGGGTCTGCTCCTTGTTCTCCAGGAATTGGATGTCATCGACGAGTAGGACATCCACGGCTCGATAGCGGGAGCGGAACCCTTCGGCGCGGTTGTCGCGAATCGCGTTGATGAAGTCGTTGGTGAACTCCTCGCTGGAGACGTAGCGCACCTTCGCGCCGTTGTAGAGCGAGCGGACGTAGTGGCCGATCGCGTGGAGGAGGTGGGTCTTGCCGAGCCCGGAGTCGCCATAGACCAGGAGCGGGTTGTAGGC
>JBOHDW010000206.1:0-4687 GCA_050700795.1 Nocardioidaceae bacterium
GCTGCATGTTGCGGTTGGGGACCAAACCGCACTTCCTGCGGGCTGCTCCAGGCCTTGGGCTGCGTAACGGGGGCTGTGCTTGGTTGCACGCGAACCCGGGCCGAATCGAGCAGCGCGAAGCGAGACCGTCCGGACCGGGGCAGCAACCGAGCCCACTGGGCGACTCCCTCTTCTCTGCTGCTTCTGACCAACCCGGGCCTGACCGGACTCTCCAGCTCGGGTCCGGCGGGGGTTGGGGATGAAAGGCAGCAAGGAAGAAGGCGGGTACGGCGCCCGGCCGGTCCGCGCCGCCGCCGCCGGTCTGCTGTCCGCGACCGTCGCCGGCTGGCTTCCGACCTGCGTAAGGGGGCTGTGCTCAGTTACGCGGGCAGATCTGGCGTTTCGACCTGCGTAATCGGGGCTGTGCTTGGTTGCGCAGGCAGATTGGCTGTTCTGGCCTGCGTAACGGGGGCTGTGCTTGATTGCGCACGCGAACCCGGGCCGAATCGAGCCGCGCGACCAGCTGCGGAACGGAACGGTCGAAGACAGGGGGGCGGAAAGCCGCACCGTTCCACAGCGCGGCTGGGGAAGGCACGGCACGAGTTCTGACCCGGACCCCTGGCAGACTGCCGTGCGTGGAGACGCTGCGTACTCCCGACGAGCGGTTCGCCGACCTGCCTGACTATCCGCACCCCCCGTCGTACGTCGACCTGCCCGTCGACGACGGCGACGAGGTGCGGATGGCCTACGTCGACGTGGGACCGCGCGATGGGCCGGTCGCGCTGCTGCTGCACGGCGAGCCGAGCTGGGGGTTCGTCTACCGCAGCACGCTCCCACCACTGGTCGAGCAGGGGATCCGCTGCGTCGTACCCGACCTGATCGGGTTCGGCCGCAGCGACAAGCCGACCGACCCCACGGCCCACACGTACGCCGCCCACGTCGCCTGGGTGCGCGGCCTCGTCGAGCGGCTCGACCTGCGCGACATCACCCTCGTCGGGCAGGACTGGGGCGGGCTGATCGGGCTGCGGCTGGCCACCGAGGCCGACGAGCGGTTCACCCGGATCGTCGCGGCCAACACCGGGCTGCCCACCGGGGAGTTCGACATGCCCGAGGTCTGGCACCGGTTCCGGCGCGCGGTCGAGTCGGCGCCGGAGCTCGACATCGGCCGGCTCGTGCAGTCCGGTTGCGTACGTCCGCTGGACGCGCGGGTCCGGGCGGCGTACGACGCGCCGTACCCCGACGAGCGGCACAAGACCGCACCACGCTGCTTCCCGGGACTGGTCCCGATCAGGCCGGACGACCCGGCCACCGCGGCGAACCGGGTCGCGTGGGAGCGGCTCACCCGCTGGACCAAGCCGTTCCTGGTGGCGTTCAGCGACGGTGACCCGATCACCGCGGCGATGGCACCGATCCTGCGGCGCAACGTCCCCGGGGCCGCGGGCCGCGAGAGCCCGGTCATCACGGACGCTGGTCACTTCCTGCAGGAGGATGCGGGCGTCCGCCTGGGCTCCGTGATCGCCGCGTTCATGACCGCCTGATGTCGCTGCACGCACTCGTTCTCGTCCTCTTCGCCGCCGTCTGCCACGCGGTGTGGAACCTGTCGGCGAAACGGGTCTTCGGAGACGGTCCGCTGTTCGTCTTCCTCTACTCGGTCGGCTCGCTGGCGATCTGGGGGCCGATCACCGCGGTGTGGTTCGCGCTCCACCATCCCGCTATGGGTTGGGCCTGGGTCGTCGGTGCGGCCGTCTCGGGCGCGCTCCACGTGGGCTACGGCATCGTGCTCCAACACGGCTACCGCGTCGGCGACCTGACCCTGGTCTACCCGACCGCACGTGGGGTGGGCCCCCTCGTGACGCTGGTCGTTGCGATCGCCCTCCTCGGAGAGCGGCCGCCGGTCTGGTCGGTGGTGGGGGCGTGCGTCGTACTCCTGGGGATCGCGGTGATCACGGTGCCACGCTCACTGTCCCTCCACGGGACCCGACAGCGCGAAGGGTTGCGCTGGGGGGCGGGGACCGGGCTCACCATTGCGGCGTACACCCTGTGGGACAGCCACGCCGTCAACGCGCTGCGCCTCCCGCCGCTCCCGTACTTCACCCTGAGCCTCGCGTTCCAGGTGCTGGCGCTGGCTCCGCGCGCCTGGGTACGCCGGCCCGAACTGCCCTCGTTGGCCCAACGGAACTGGCGCCCGGCCCTGACGATCGCGCTGCTGTCCCCGTTGGCGTACGTGCTGGTGCTCGAGGCGATGCGTCTCGCTCCGGTGGCCCTGGTCGCGGCCGCCCGTGAGACGAGCATCGTGATCGGGGCGCTGCTCGGCTACCTGCTGTTGCGGGAGCCGAATCCCGCCCGCCGGTTTGTCGGCGCCGTCGTGGTCCTGCTCGGGATCGGTCTGCTGGTCCTCGGCTGAGCCGCTTCCGGCTCGACCGGGCAAATGAGTTACAAAACTGCAATTCGCCCGAATCGCCCCTCGCCCACCACCGGGGCCCCTAGCGTCGGGCGCATGGGAGAAGCAAACAAGCGGATCGTCGGGGCGGCGGCGGTCCTCACCGGCATGTTGACGTTGGCAACCCTGGGCGCGGGGACGACGTACGCCACCGACCCGCCGCCGACAAATACCACGCACATCACCATCGCCTCGTTCAACGTGCTGGGCGCGAGCCACACCACGCACAGCAAGAAGTACGCGGTCGCCTGGCGGCGGATGAAGGGCGAGGTGGCGCTGCTTCAGCAGCACGGGGTCGAGGTGGTCGGGCTCCAAGAGTTGCAGGCCACCCAGCTCACCAGCTTCTTGAATCGCACGGCGGGAACGTTCGCGGTCTACCCCGGCCTCACCGGGCCACGCAAGGTCGACGTCGAGGACTCGATCGCCTGGCGTATCGACACCTGGACGCTGGTCAGCGCGACCACGGTCCAGATCCCCTACTTCAACGGCCGGATCCGGAACATGCCTGTCGTCCTGCTGAGCAACAACGCGACCGGCGTACTCGCCTACTTCGCCAACTTCCACAACCCCGCCACCAACAAGGCCCACCCCGGCCAGTGGAAGTGGCGCAAGAAGGCGATTGCGGACGAGGCGGCCCTGGCCAACCAGCTGAGCGCCTCCGGGCTGCCGGTCTTCTTCACCGGCGACATGAACGAACGCGCCCGCGTCTTCTGCCCGATCACCGGGCGGTCGCAGTTGGTCGCGGCTCGCGGAGGGACCAACCGCCCCGGCGGCACGGTCGCCAACGGCGGGTGCAAGCCGAATCGACCGTGGTACGTCGACTGGATCTTCACCAGCCCGGGCATCACCCACGACGGGTACGTCGAGGACCGGACCTCTGCCGACCTGCACCTGTCGGACCACCCGATGATCGTCACCGGCGCCACCATCGACCCGAGCAAGTTCTCGGGGGAACCGCAACCGACGAGCTAACCGGCCGACGTCCCCGGCCGGACCAGCCCGGACTCGTAGGCGAACACCACCGCCTGGGTGCGGTCACGCAGCCCGAGCTTGCTCAGCAGCCGCGTCACGTGCGTCTTGACGGTGGACTGCTCGATGAAGAGCCCCGCCGCGATCTCGGCGTTCGACCGACCGGCCGCTACCTTCCGCAGGACGTCGAGCTCGCGCTCGGTCAGCCGGTCCAGCTCGGGGGCACTCTGCGGTGCGGGCTGTGAGCGGGCGAACTCCTCGATCAGCCGACGGGTGATCACGGGGGCCAGCAGTGCCTCGCCCGCGTGCACCACCCGCACCGCCTCGACCAACGCGGAGGCCCGGACATCCTTGAGCAGGAAGCCGCTCGCGCCGGCCCGCAGCGCCTCGAAGACCCACTCGTTGCGGTCGAAGGTGGTCAGGACGATGACCCGCGGCGGCGACGGTGTCGCGAGCACCCGCCTGGTCGCGGTGAGCCCGTCGACGCGCGGCATCCGGATGTCCATGAGTACGACGTCGGGCCGGTGCTGCTGGACCAGGGCGATCGCCTCGACCCCGTCCTCTGCCTCCGCCACGACCTCGATGTCGGGTTCCCGCTCGAGGAGGGCCCGGAACCCGTCGCGCACCAGCGCCTGGTCGTCGGCGAGCAGGACGGAGATCACGGCATCGGCCCCGACCGGTCGCCGGCCTCCACCGGGATCACGGCATGCACCTGGAAGCGCCCGTCCGGCAGCGGCGCGGCGACCAGCCGACCGCCGTACATCAGGACGCGTTCGCGCATCCCGACCAGGCCGTGACCGGTGTTGGCCGCCGCCGGACGCCACGGCGAGCCCCGCCGGGGCGCGCTGGTGACCCGCACCTCGACGGTGCCGCGCTGCGGGCGCACCTCGACGGAGGTCGGTGCCCCGGGCGCGTGCTTGACCACGTTGGTGAGCGCTTCCTGGACGATGCGGTACACCGCGAGCTCGAGCCCCGGACTCAGCCGGACGGTGTGGTCGGGGAGCTCGGCGTCGACGGGGAGCCCGGCCTGCCCGGCCCGGTCGACGAGTGCCTCGAGGTCGCCGAGCCCCTGGCTGGGCGGTTCGGGACCGCCGGCCGCGTCGAGACCGTCCAGCTGCAGCAGCCCGAGCATCCGGCGCATCTCGGCGAGAGCGTCGCGGGCGGTCGACTCGACTGCGTCGAGATGGCGTGCGACGTTGTGCTCCTCGCCGCGGTCGGCGAGAGCGCCTCGCGCGGCCTGGGTCTGCACGACGACGACCGAGAGTCCGTGGCTGACCACGTCGTGCAGCTCGCGGGCGA
>JBOHDW010000207.1:0-3294 GCA_050700795.1 Nocardioidaceae bacterium
GCCGAGGAGCAGCAGCAGGGAGCCGATGATCCAGTTCAGCTCGCGCGGCTTGCGGACGGCGCCGGTGACGAAGGTCCGCATCATGTGCACGAACATCGCCGCGATGAAGAGCATCGCCGACCAGTGGTGCATCTGCCGCAGCAGCAGCCCACCGCGTACGTCGAAGGAGATGTGCAGCGTCGAGGCGTACGCCTCCGACATGGGGATGCCGCGCAGCGGGTCGTAGGAGCCGTTGTAGGAGACCTCGGCCATCCCCGGCTTGAACCACAGGCTGAGCAGGGTGCCGGTGATCAGCAGGATCACGAAGCTCCACAGCGCGATCTCGCCGAGCAGGAAGGACCAGTGGTCGGGGAAGACCTTGCGGATCATCTTCTTCGACATGGTGGCCAGGCCGGTGCGGTCGTCGGCCCAGGCCGCGACCCCCGCGAGCGGCTCCTTCTTGGGCAGGGTGGCCGCGCGGGCGCCGTTAGTGGAGGTGGCGGTGCCGTTGCTGGACGTGCCGTTGGTCGACATGGTCACCCCCGTTCCCAGAAGCTCGGCCCGACCGGTTCATGGAAGGGGCTCTGCGCGGCGATGTACCCCTCGGAGTCCACCATGATCGGCAGCTGGGGGAGCGGGCGCGCCGCGGGCCCGAAGACCACCTTGCCGTTGTTGGCGAGGTCGAAGGTCGACTGGTGGCACGGGCAGAGCAGGTGGTGGGTCTGCTGCTCCCACAGCGAGATCGGGCAGCCCACGTGGGTGCAGATCTTGGAGAAGCAGAGGATCCCGTTGATGCCCCAGTTGGCGCGGCCCTTCGACGGGTGGATGTCTTCGGGCTGCATGCGCACCAGGATCGCCGACGCCTTGGCCTTGGCCTGCTGCAACGCGGTGCCCTCGAACTTCGGCTCGCCGTCGGGCTTGTCCTGGAAGAAGACGATCGGCTGGGCGTTGACCAGCTGGCCGATCTCCATGTCGCTGGGCTTGACCGGGGTGCCGGTGACGTCGTTGACGACCCGCATCCCCTTCTTCCACACGGTGCCGGACAGGTCGCCGCCGGGCAGCGGCCCCAGGTCGCGGAGTACGACGATCGCGGGCAGCCCCAACGTCGCCATCGCCCCGAGCAGCGAGTTGCGGATCATCGGTCGGCGACCGATCGTCGAGTCCTTGATGCCCTGGTTGAGCTCGGTGATCGAGTAGGCCCGGTCGGCGTCGTTGGAGGCGATCGGGTGGCGCGGCTCGACGATCTCCACGTCGCTCATGAGCTTGCGGGCCCACTGGATGGCGCCGACGCCGATGCAGAGGAGGGCCAGCCCGAGCGTCGTACCGAGGGCGGCGTTGGAGGCGCCCATGCCGAGGAACGTCTGGGTGTTCTTGCCGATGCTGAAGGTGAAGTACGCGACGACGAAGAGGATCGCGAAGACGCTCGACAGCCCGAACAGCGTGGCGATCTGGCGCTCCGCCCGGCGTTCGGCCTTCTCGCTCACGTCGGTGGGGCGCGGCTCGTGCTCCTCGAGCCCGGGGTCGGGGAAGGGGTCACCCGGGTGGCCGTTGCCGGCGACGATCTCGGTGTCGTGGTCGCTCACGACCGTGCTCCCTTCGAGGCGATCCAGATCGCGCCCAGGACGCAGGCGCCGATGCCGACGATCCAGGCGAACAACCCCTCACTGACCGGGCCGAGCGAGCCGAGCCCGGCGCCGCCGTACTTGGGTTGGGTCTGGATGCTGTTCAGGTAGGCGATGATGTCGCGTTTGTCCGGTGGGGTCATCACCGCGTCGGAGAAGACCGGCATCTGCTGGGGGCCGATCAGCATCGCCTCGTAGATGTACTTCGGGTCGACGCCCTTCAGGGTCGGGGCGAACTTGCCCTCGGGGAGGGCGCCGCCGCTGGCCGCGAAATTGTGGCAGGCGGTGCAGTTGGTCAAGAAGAGCTGGCCGCCGCGGACGATCTCCTCGTTGGTGGCGTTGGTGGCGTCGTACTGGCTGGAGAGGGGGATCGCGGGGCCGGGGCCGAGGGTGGCGACGAAGGCGGCCAGCTCGCGGACCTCCTCCGGGGTGTAGGCGACCGGCTTCTGTGCGGCCTGGACGCCGGGGCGGGCCATCGGCATCCGGCCGGTGCCGACCTGGAAGTCGACCGCGGCCGCGCCGACGCCGACGAGCGGGGGACCGTACTGGGTGCCGCGCTGGGTGACCACGCCCTCGCCGTTCTGCCCGTGGCAGGACGCACAGCCGACCAGGAACAGGCCACGTCCCTTGGCGACGGTCGCGGAGTCATAGCTCCCGCTCGCGGCATTGGCCGGCGCGAACGCGGCGTAGGCGGCACCGGTGGCCAGCAGCCCCAGCAGCAGCACCACGGGGCCGGCGAACCGGCTGCGTCGCTTGGCCGAGAGCCGAGCAGTGAGGAATCGCACGAAGAGTCCTTTTCCGTCTCGCCGCTACTGGAGGAGGTAGATGGTCGCGAACAGTCCGATCCAGACGACGTCGACGAAGTGCCAGTAGTACGACACGACGATGGCGCTGACCGCCTGTTCGTGGGTGAAGCGCTTCGCGATGAAGGTGCGGCCGAGCACCAACAGGAACGCGAAGAGGCCGCCGGTGACGTGCAGTCCGTGGAAGCCGGTGGTGAGGTAGAAGACCGAGCCGTACGCCGAGGACGGGATCGTGATGCCTTCCTTGATGAGCGAGGTGTACTCGGTGGCCTGGCCGGCGATGAAGAAGGCGCCCATGAAGTAGGTCAGGATGAACCACTCGCGCAGCCCCCAGCCCTTCATGTTCAGCCGGCCGGCGACCCGGCCGACCTGGCCGCGCTCGGCCGCGAAGACACCCATCTGGCAGGTGAACGACGAAAGCACCAGGACGGTGGTGTTGACCGACGCGAACGGTACGTCGAGGTGTGCGGTGTCTTGGGCCCACAGCGGCGCGGAGACCGCCCGGATGGTGAAGTAGCTGGCGAACAGGGCGGCGAAGAACATCAGCTCACTGGCCAGCCAGATGATCGTCCCGACGCTGACCATGCTCGGCCGGTCGTGATGCCCGTGCAGGCGCGAGGCGGGGATCGCTGATGCTGTTGAGGCCACGGGGTCATTATGTCGATAACGCTAGGAGAGGTCACCCCGACCCCCTGGGTTTCGGCAGGTTCTTCGTCACCCACCCCCGAGCGGGCCGGATTCACGTTTTCACGAGCGCCCGAGCACCCGCACGAGGCGCCGAACGACGGCCCAAGGTTTGCCCCTGTGGGTTGGTCTGTCCTGGATCACCAACCGAGGGACGGCAGCCAGAACTGTTAGCGAGTGCGTGGGGTCGATGGCCACTCTTGGCA
>JBOHDW010000208.1:0-5542 GCA_050700795.1 Nocardioidaceae bacterium
GTCCCGAACTATGCGATCCACATGTTCAGCGCGATCGTCTTCGTGCACTTCTTCACCGAGACGTTCAGCAACGGCACCCGTTCGATCGTGCAGAACAAGGCCATCGTGCGGAAGATGGCGATGCCTCGCGAGCTCTTCCCGGTGGCCTCCGTGATCGTCTCGATGATCCACACCTTCCCCCAGCTGCTGATCCTCCTTGTCGGCGCCGTGCTCACCGGTTGGCACCCCGACCTCCAGGGCGTGTTCGCCGGGCTGCTGGGTGCGGCGATCATCACCGTGTTCGGTACCGCCCTGGCGCTGTTGTTCAGTGGACTCAACGTCTTCTTCCGTGACTTCCAGAACATCGTGGCCACGCTGACCATCTTCACCCACTGGGCCGTTCCGATGATCTACCCGTTCGAGCGGCTGGCCACCAGCGGCATGGGCAAGACGATCGTCTATCCGCTCTTCCTGTGCGACCCGCTCGCGGTCGCGGTCATCCTGCTGCAGCGGTGTTTCTGGATCCCCACGAAACCGGTCCTCGACCAGCTGAAGGTCGACAGCCCGAGCCAGGTGGGCTATCCCACCGTGCCGCACCACATGTTCCTGCTGGGCTTCGTGATGCTGGCCGCCTCCCTGGTCGTGCTGGTGCTCTGCCAGCGCGGCTTCAGCCGCATGGAGAACAAGATCGCGGAGCGGGTCTGATGGCCGGCTCCATCGTGGTCGACCACGTGGACAAGGAGTTCACGATGCGGTACCACCGCACGATCAAGCAGATCACCATCGCCGCGATGCGGCGTCAGGAGATCAGCGACTCGTTCCTCGCGGTCAACGACGTGTCGTTCTCGATCGAGCAGGGCGAGTCCGTCGGGCTGATGGGGCTCAACGGGTCCGGCAAGAGCACGCTGCTGAAGATCATCAACGGGGTGATGAAGCCCGACGGGGGCAAGGTGCTCACCCGCGGGCGGATCGCGGGGCTGATCGCCACCGGGGCCGGGTTCCACTCCCAGCTGTCCGGGCGAGACAACGTCTTCCTCAACGCCGCCATCCTCGGGATGACCGAGGCGGAGACGAAACGCAAGTTCGACCAGATCGTCGAGTTCGCGGACATCGGCAAGTTCCTCGACACGCCGGTGGGCTACTACTCGTCGGGCATGTTCGCCCGGCTCGGCTTCGCGGTCGCGGTGCACACCGACTCCGACATCTTCCTCATCGACGAGGTGCTGGCCGTCGGCGACCGACCGTTCAAGAGGAAGTGCCTGGCCCGCATGGAGGAGATCAAGGCGGAGGGCCGCACCCTGGTCTACGTCAGCCACGCGCCGGGGTCGGTGCTGAAGATGTGCGAGCGGGTCCTGGTCCTCGAACGCGGGGTGCTCGGCTTCGACGGCGGCGCGCTCGAGGGGATCAAGTACCTCAAGTACGACGACGGTCTCGAGGACGAGGACGCCGAGGCCGACGACCTCGACATGGACGAGATGGACGAGGAGCTGGGCGCGGACATCTGACGCCGATAGGCGGTTGGCCTCGATACTGGCAAGGAAAGGGGCCCGAGTCCGGCGTCGGGCGGGTTCGGTGCCGCCGACCCCTTTCCAGCCCCCTTCCGGACCCATCCGCACCTGCGCAACGGTGGCTGTGCGTGATTACGCAGGTCCGCCCCGCGATGAGGGTGCTGACCGAGCTGCGGAACGGTACGGTCGCAATCCGGCGGCCGGGACAGCCGTACCGTTCCACACCGCGAGGCCCATCGACCCAGGGTTGTGAGTCACCGGTTCGCGCCCGGTCGGCCTCAAGACTGGCGAGGACGGGGCCGGGGTACGGCGCCGGGCGGGTTCGGTGCCGCCGCCGCGGGTTCCAGGCCCTCTTCCGGACCGGTCCGGATCTGCGCAACGGTGGCTGAGCGTGGTTACGCAGGTCATTTCGAGGGTTTGACCTGCGCAACGGTGGCTGTGCGTGATTACGCAGGTCGATCCGACGTCTCGGGCCGCGTACCAGGGGCTGTGCTCGGTTACGCAGGTCCGCACCCCGGCATGGGGGGCTGACCGAGCTGCGGAACGGTACGGTCGCAATCGGCCCGGGCAGCGCGAGCTGCGGAACGGTACGGTCGCGATCCGGCGGCCGGGACAGCCGTACCGTTCCACAGCGCGAGGCTCCTCAACGCTGCTCCTCTAATTACACATTTGTAGTTCAATCGTTCCCCTTGCCACCCCCTGTTACTGATGTGACATTTGGTACTCCTGTGACGTCTTCCCCGACCGAGAGTGCCCTCGATGCCGTCCCGCCAGCGACCTCAACACGCCCGCTTCGTGCTGGTGTGCCAACAGGCCCTGGCGGTGGCCGTGGTGGTGGTCTTCGCCGCCCCGGCGGCGAGCATCGTCGAGTTGCAGATCGTCGCCCCCTCGAGCACCGCCCGCCCACCCACCCACGACGTGCGCCAGGACACCGGTGGCGCACTGGTCGCGTCCGCCCCGGTGAAGCCGACGATCCGAACCGTGCCGATCGGCGTCAGCGGCAGGGGCAGCAATAGGGGCAGCGCCAGCGGCCTGCGCCTGGCCGCGGCCGACATCACCGGCCCGGGCACCGCCGCGATCACGCCCCCCGAGCCGGTCGCCGGCCTCGCCACCGTCGGGGTGACCTGGAGCCGCGACGTGCACGTCCCCGAGAGCGGGATCGACATCTGGGTGCGCACCCGCACCGGTCGCACCTGGACCGGCTGGTCGAGGATCCCCTACCACGACGACCACGGGCCGGACCCGGGCAGTGCCGAGGCTCGTCGAGCGGTTCCGGGCTCCGACCCGATGTACGTCGGCGCCGTGGACGACGTCCAGGTGCGGGTCGGCACCCCGACGGGCGTGGCGCCGGCCGGGCTTCGGCTGGAGCTGGTCAACCCCGGCCGCGAACACGCACCTACCCGGGAAGCGCCGGCCATCGACACCGGCAGGCTGCTTTCCGCGACGACCGGGACCCCGCCCAAGCACGGGGTCAACCTGATGGCGAGTGGCACCACCCCCGCAACCTCGGCGTACGTGACCCCGAAACCCAAGATCTTCTCCCGCGCCCAGTGGGGCGCCGACGAGAAGATGCGCGAGAAGTCGTCGCTCCACTATGGAACGGTCTCGGCGGGCTTCGTGCACCACACCGTGAACGCGAACAACTACACGCGCGCCCAGGTGCCGGCAATCATCCGGGGCATCTACGCCTTCCACACCCGGGTCCGCGGGTGGTCGGACATCGGCTACAACTTCCTGGTGGACCGGTTCGGCCGCATCTGGGAGGGTCGGTACGGCGGGGTGGACCGACCCGTGGTCGGGGCGCACACCCTGAACTACAACCAGTACTCGTTCGCGATGGCCGCGATCGGCAACTTCGACATCTACGACAAGGGCCGCGGCCTGCCCCCACCGGTGATGCTGAGGGCGTACGGGCGGCTGTTCGCCTGGAAGCTCAGCTTGCATGGGGTGAACGCGGCCTCGAAGCACCAATGGGTCGGGCATCGGTGGCTGGCGGCGATCGACGGGCATCGCGATGTGGGTCACACGGCCTGCCCCGGTCGGTACCTGTACGCGAAGCTCCCGCGGATCAGGGTGCTCGCCGCGGCCGACCAGCACCCGTTCGCCACCCGCATGCTCACCGGGAACCTCAGCGGCAAGCGGTGGCCCGACCTCGTGGTCCGAGACGCGACCACCAAGAAGGTCTACGTCGTGCGCACCGGTGGCCAGGTGGCTTTCGCGGCCCCGAAGCCGGCGGCCGTCGGCTTCCGGGGCATGGACCTGGTCGCCGCCGGGGTGGACCTCACCGGCGACGGCGTTCCGGACCTGGTCGCCAGGAACCGGTCCACCAAGCGGGCCGCCGTCTACCCCGGAGACGGCGCCGGCCACTTCGGTGCCCCCGTGGACCGCACCTCCCGCTTCGCCGGGCTCGACCAGCTCACCGCGGTGGGTGACTGGAACGGGGACGGGAACAACGACCTGGTCGGTCGCGCGGCGACGACCCATGCGCTCTACCTCTACCCGGGGAACGGCAAGGGGGGCTTCGGCGCCCGGGTGCTGATCAGTGCCGACTGGTCGGGCTACGACACCACCGCGGGTGTCGGCGACCTGGACGGGGACGGCCATCCCGACCTGGTCGCCCGAAGCGCGGGCAGGCTGTGGTTGATCCCCGGCACCGGTGCGAGCGGTGTGAAGGCCGCGATTGCGCTGCCCGGAGCCTGGGGCGGGTACAACCGGATCAGCGGGATCGGGGACCTGACCAACGACGGCCGGCCCGACGTGCTCGTCCGCAGCGCAAGAACCGGACTGGCCTACCTCTACCCGGGGACCGGCAACGACCAACTGGGTCACCGGCTCGGACCGTTCCCCGGGTTCGGGAGCTACTCGTTCCTGTCGGGTGCCGGCCGCGCCACCGGGTCGAAGCACACCGACATCGTCGGCGTCGGGGGCAGGGGAGAGGTCCGCCTCTTCGCCAACCGGGGCAGGACGAACCTTGGTGCGGTTGTGGACAGCGGCCTGGTGCTCCCGTCGGCGACCGCGCTGCTCAACGTCGGTGACTGGGACGGGGACGGGTACGGCGACCTGATCGCCCGCATCGGCGACAACCTCTACCTCTACCGGGGCGACGGCTCCGGCCACTTCGGCACGGCGATCAAGATCGGCGGCAGCGGCGGCTGGAACGCGGTGTCGAAGCTCGCCGCCGTCGGCGACGTCACCGCGGACGGTCGTCCGGACCTGATGGGGCAGCCCGCGGGTGGGTCGATGCGGATCTACCCGGGGCGGGGAGCGGCTCCGATCGCACCGAGCTACATCGCCCACACCGCGATCTCCGGCAACGCCCAGGTCGGCGTCGGGCTGTGGAACCGCGACGGTGCCCCCGACACCCTCGTCCGGCGCTCGGACGGAACGCTCGTGGTCTACGCGGGCAACGGTCCCGGTGGGCTGATGGGGAGCACCAGGGTCGGCACCGGGGCCGGGCGGTACAACTGGCTGATCGGGGTGGGCGACGTCGACGGCGACGGGCGGGCGGACGTGATCGCGCGGGGCGCCTCGGGAGCGCTCTGGCTGCTGCCCGGCAACGCCGCCCGGAACGGGTTCGGTGCGCGCCGCTACCTGGGCGGCGGCTTCTCCGGCTACGACCTGAGCTGAGCCGTCGCTCGCTCCTCGTCGTAGGTCGTGGCCCAACGCGCGGGGTCGGGGTTGGCGACCCACACCACGCCACCGCCGGCGAGCAGCGGCGCCACCACGAGACGCGCACCGGAGCGGGAGCAGGGGTTGACGTCGGTGAGCAGCCGGCCGCCCTGACCGAGCAGTCCGTTGGCCTCGTTCGCCAGGTCGGCCTGGGTCGTCGCCTCCCATGCCGGGTCGTCCGGCACCACGTCGTCGTCGGGGACGAAGACATCCGGCTCGGCGAGGACCACGGCCGCGTAGTCGGTCGCGCCCGCGGGCAACGTGTCGGTGAAGCGTCCGCCGAGGGGGCTCAGCGAGACCGCCAGTCGCGGCCCGTCGTACGACGCGAGGCCGTCCGGACCACACACGACCAGGTCGGCTGCCGAGGAAGCCGAGGAAGCCGAGGA
>JBOHDW010000209.1:0-3710 GCA_050700795.1 Nocardioidaceae bacterium
CCTGGGCCGAGTTCGTGCAGCGCACCAACTCCGAGCTGGTCGCCGGTTGGGGGAACCTGGTGAACCGGACCGCCACGATGATCGCGAAGAGCTTCGGGGCCATCCCCGAGGCGGGCGAGCTCGAACCCGTCGACGAGCAGGTGCTGGGCGCCGTACGCGACGGGTTCGACTCCGTCGGAGCCCTGATCGAGCGACACCGTCAGCGCGCCGCGATCGCCGAGGCGATGCGCGTCGTGGGCGAGGTGAACCGCTACCTCACCGCTACCGAGCCCTACAAGATGAAGGCCGACGAGCAGCGGCCCCGGCTGGCCACGGTGCTGCACGTGGCCGCCCAATGCGTCGTCGACTGCAACACGATCCTGTCGCCGTTCCTCCCGCACTCGTCGAACAAGATCTGGACCACGCTGGGCGGGACGGGCGAGTTCATGCCGATGCCGCGGGTGGACCAGGTCGATGAGCTCGACCCGGAGGACGGAGCCGGGCTGCGGGTCTACCCGGTGATCACCGGCGACTACTCGGCGACCCCGGCGTGGGCGTCCCGCCCGGTCATCGTGGGTGCAACCGTCGCGCTGCCGAGCCCGATCTTCACCAAGCTGGACCCGTCGGTGGTCGACCAGGAGGTCGCTCGTCTCGCCCACACGTCAGGACCTGAGCAGGCGTAGTACGTCGAACGTGTGCACCGCCAGCTGCTGCTCAGCGATGCCGTCGACCTGCTCGAGGACATGGTTGGTGTGGTTGTCGCCGAACTGCTGGTCGTCGTACCTCGAGTACGCCCGCATCAGGGCGATCAGCCGCGGCATCCCGTAGGTGTCGACCAGCCAGAGCACGGCGGCGTGGGCGATCGCATAGTCGGCCGTCGGGCGGATGTCGAAGACGCCCGAGGTGGGCAGGCTCGGCGAGCCGGCCTGCCGCATCAGGGACCGGTAGGTGCTCGGCGGCACCCACAGGTCGCTCTCGGGGTGCGGGTAGTAGCCGACGAAGTCGGCGACCCCCTCGGTCAGCCAGGTGGGCTGGCGCGGGCTGAACCGGCGCAGCAGGAAGTGGGTGAGCTCGTGCTTCAACAGCGAGGGGTCCCGCAGGTACTCCACCACGTGCTTCGGGTTCACCTTGACCCGCTCGCCGGCGAGCGCCGTGTAACGCGACCCGTCCGGGGTGGCCGCGGCGACCTCGAACGTGTCGGCGGCGGCCTGCTCCGAGCCGAGCGAGTTCATCAACGTGACGCTGCCGTTGCTGGTCGCGTCGACGAGCAGCCGGTAGTCGGGTCGTTGGCCGGTCACCTGAGCGTCGAACCGGATGTCGGCCGCGACGTCGTGCAGCAGGCTGGTGGCCTGGCCGCCCTTGCGGCGATCCGCCACCACGACGAGCGGCCCCTTGCGGGCGACCGCGATCGGCCCTCCGAACCAGGGTCGCGACTGAGGCTGGTCGAACCGGCTGCTCGCGGGCGCAAGCCGTTCGGCGCCGAGCAGCCAGTGACCCGCGCGGCGTACGAACGTCTCGTCGACCGCGTTCGCGACGGGCCGGATGTCCGGCCCGCGCAGCTCGACGTGCTCGGTCACCGGCGGAGCCAGTGCCGGTACGCCGTCCCCGACCCCGAACGCCGTCAGACCGTAGTGCTCGAGGTGGTAGCTCATCGACTTGACCGGAAGCGCCTCGAGGTTGGCGAAAAAGACCCTCTGGCCCGCCATGAGCCGCTTGTCCGCCGGGTCGACCGTCGCCATGAACCCGGCGCGATCGCCGGTGAGGATGTCGTGCGCCCGGGTGTCGAGCACCCGCGCGATGGCGGCGAAGTCGGCGGTCGTCGGTTGGAACGGTGATGGTTGGGAGTGGGGCGGCGGGGTGCGGGCCTGGCAGCCCGCGACCACCGCGGCCGTGAGGACGACGGCGCCGAGACGGGTGACCGAGTGCACTCGCAGACTGTAGGTCGCCGGTGCTCGTGGCCGCAGGAGGTCTGCCACACTTGCGTCATGCGTGTCCACCTCGGATCGGACCATGCCGGTCTGGAGCTCAAGGAACACCTGCTGAGCTGGCTCACCGCGCACGGCTACACGCCGGTCGACCATGGGCCTTTCAGGTTCGACGCGGACGACGACTACCCGGTGTTCTGCCTGCGGGCGGCGGTGGGCGTCGCGACGGACCGGGAGGGCGGGCTCGACTCGTTCGGCGTGGTGATCGGCGGCTCCGGCAACGGTGAGCAGATCGCCGCCAATAAGGTGAAGGGGGTTCGCGCTGCCCTCGCGTGGAGTGAGCAGACCGCGACCCTGGCCCGTCAGCACAACGACGCGAACGTGGTGTCGGTGGGCGGTCGGATGCACTCGCTGGACGAGATGATGCGCTTCGTCGAGCTCTTCCTCGAGACGCCGTTCAGTGGTGAGGAGCGCCACGTGCGTCGCATCGCCGAGCTCACGGCGTACGAGCGGAGCGGGAACCTGCCGCCGCTTCCGGCCTCGGCGGTCGACGCCCCCGGCGCTCCGGGCGACTGATGCCCGAAGGGCACACGCTGCACCGGTTGGCGGACGAGGTGACGCGGCGGTTCGGGGGACGGGTGGTCTCCGCGTCGAGCCCCCAGGGACGCTTCGCCGGTTCGGCCGCGCTCATCGACCGCACCGTCCTGCTCGACGCCCAGACCTGGGGGAAGCACCTGTTCGTCGGGTTCGAGGCGGAGCGGTTCGTCCACATCCACCTGGGGCTCTACGGCACGTTCCTGTTCGCCGACGGCGCGGCGCCCGCCCCGGTCGGACAGGTCCGGCTGCGGATCGCCACCCACGAGGCGTACGGCGACCTGCGCGGAGCCACCACCTGCGAGCTGGTCACCGCCGAGCGCCGTCAAGAGGTCCTCGACGGCCTCGGACCCGACCCGTTGAGACCCGAGGCCGACGGTGAGCTCGCGATCAGTCGGATCCTGCGGTCACGCGCGCCGATCGGGGCCCTCCTGATGGACCAGAGCGTGCTCGGGGGAGTCGGCAACGTCTACCGGGCCGAGCTGCTCTTCCGGCACCGGGTCCACCCACTGCGACCCGGCAACACGCTGAGACGGGGGCAGCTCAGCGCCATGTGGGACGACCTGGTCGCCCTGATGGACCAGGGCGTGCTCAGCGGACGGATCGACACTGTCCGCGCCGAGCACACCCCCGAGGCCATGGGTCGTCCCCCGCGCGTGGACGACCACGGGGGCGAGGTCTACGTCTACCGCCGCAACGGGATGGCCTGTCACGTCTGCGGCGCGACCGTGCGGACCCAGCTCCTTCAGGGGCGGAACCTGTTCTGGTGCCCGCGCTGCCAGCCCACGTTCCGATCCCGGGCCCGGGCCTCCTGAGCCATTCGGTTCGACCGAGCGGGTTTCGCGATTACGCTCAGCCCGTGTCCCAGACCCCAGCTTTCGGGCACCCGACGCGTCGAGGCACCCGCCGGGCCCTCTCGCGTCGGTGGAGCCGGGCGGTCCGCAGGTTCCGGCACAGCGAGACCACCACGGTCATCGTCGTCGGCCTGCTCACCCTGGTCCTGGCCTGGCTCGCGTGGCGGTTCGCCACACCGACGGGGTTCACCATCCCGGTCACCGTGCTCATGGTTCCCATGGTGCTGGCCGACCTGCTGCTCAGCCCGCGTTCGCTGCCCTGGGTCGTCGCCTTCATCCTGCTGGTGCTCGTCGCCGTCGTGCTGCTCACCTCACCGGAGGTGCTGGTCTCGCGTCGCATCGGCGCGCTGATCACGGC
>JBOHDW010000210.1:0-5625 GCA_050700795.1 Nocardioidaceae bacterium
AGCCGACATAGGGCAGGTCGAGCAACTCGAACACCTCGCGCAGCGCACCGTCCTCGCCCGACTCTCCGTGCAGCACCGGGAGCACGCAGTCCGGTCGGTCGCGGCGCAGGGACGGCAGCAACGACGCGTCGACGTCGCGCTCCTCGACCTCGACGCCGGCCTCGCGCAGCGCCTCGGAGATCCGTCGTCCCGAGCGGAGCGACACGTCTCGTTCGTGGGAGAGCCCGCCGGCGAGGACGACGACCCGGCCGGTCGACGACGCGGGCCCGGTCGTCGGACTCGTCGAGACCACGTGCCCTCCTCAGCTCAGATCCGTGCTCGGACTCTCGTAGCCGCGCCCCGCGAGCAGTCCGGTCTGGCCGAACGTCTCCCGCAGCTCGATCTCCTCCTCCACGACGCCGACCAGCCGGCGTACCCCCTCGCGGATCCGGTCGGACGGCGGGTAGCAGTAGGACAGGCGCATGCTCTGGGCACCGTACCCGTCGGCGAAGAACGCCGTCCCCGGGACGTAGGCGACCCGCGCGGTGACCGCGCGTGGCAGCATCGCCTTGGCGTCGAGCCCCTCGGGCAGGGTCAGCCAGACGTAGAAGCCACCGGTCGGCACCGTCCAACGGGCGGCGGGCGGCATCATGTCCGAGAGCGCACCGACCATCGCGTCGCGCCGCTCGCGGTACATCTCGCGGAACTGCTTGATCTGGCCCTGCCAGTCGTGCTTGGCCAGGTAGGCGGAGACCGCCAGCTGGGAGAAGGCGGGCGGGCACAGTGTCGCGGACTCCTGTGCCAGCACGAGCTTCTCGCGTACGGCGTGGGGGGCCAGCGCCCAACCGACGCGGAAACCCGGCGCGAACGTCTTCGAGAACGACCCGAGGTAGATCACCCCGTCCGGTTCATCGGCCCGAAGCGCCCGCCGCGGCTCCTCGTCGAAGCCGAGCAGGCCGTAGGGGTTGTCCTCGAGGATGAGCACGTCGGCTTCGCGACAGATCGCGAGCACCTCGCTGCGTCGCTCGACGCTGAGCGAGACCCCGGCCGGGTTGTGGTAGTTCGGGATCGTGTAGCAGAACTTGATCCGCCGCCCGTCGGCCCGCAGCTCGTTGATGGCCCGGCGAAGCTCGTCCGGGACCAGTCCGTGCTCGTCCATCGAGATGTGCACCACGTCGCACTGGTAGGCACGGAAGACACCGAGCGCACCGACGTACGACGGCGCCTCGCAGATCACCACGTCTCCCGGGTCGCAGAAGACGCGGGTGACCAGGTCGACGGCCTGCTGGGACCCGACGGTCACCACCACGTCGTCCGGGTGCGCGTCGATGCCTTCGAGCCGCATCACGTCGCAGATCTGCTCGCGCAGCGTGGGGTCGCCCTGACCGGAGCCGTACTGCATCGCCACCGTCCCGCGAGTCGCGATGAGCTCGCCGATGGCCGCACCCACCACGTCGAGGGGCAGGCCGGAGATGTTCGGCATCCCGCCCGCGAGCGAGACCACCTCCGGACGGCTCGCGACCGAGAACAGCGCCCGGATCTCCGACGCCGTCATGCCGGCGGTGCGCGCGGCGTACCGGTCGACGTAGCCGTCGAGCCGGGTCACCTTTCCGGCGGTCGTCTCGTCCATGGGGCTCCCTTGGTGCGCTCCGTCTAGAATGAGGCATCCAGGTCCCGTCACCGCAGAGGGGTCACCCACCGACATGGCGCGCCGTCTGGCCCGGCTCACTCTCGACACGCTGGTCGACCTGCCGATCGGCTGCCAGTCGTGCGCGTTCTGGGAGCTCGACCCGGTCAGTCGTCAGAGGGCCGCAGAGGTCGGCGACGTCGCGGCGGAGAAGGAGGGGTGGGTCAGCCGGGTCCTGCTCGAGTGGGGTTCTTGCGGGCGGGTGGTCTACGTCGACGGAGATCCGGCCGGCTACGTCCTCTATGCCCCCGCGCGGTACCTGCCCGGAGCGTCGAGCTTCCCCACGGCACCGGTGACCGACGACGCGGTCCTGCTCGCGACCGCGATGGTCTATCCGGAGTACGCCGGCCAGGGGATCGGCCGGACCCTGATGCAGACGGTCGCCAAGGACCTGGTCAAGCGGGGCGGGATCCGTGCGATCGAGGCGTTCGGGACGACGCAGGGCCCGCCACGCGGCTCGTACGGCGGCTGCGTGCTGCCGGCGGACTACCTCGTGCGGGTCGGCTTCAAGACCCAGCGGGCGCATGTGCGCTTCCCGAGGCTTCGCCTCGACCTTCGCACCGCGTTGACCTGGCGCGAGGAGGTCGAGAGCGCCCTGGAGAAGCTGATGGGCGCCGTCGTACCGCGGCCGCGCCCCGCCGCGCACCCGCACCCGCGCGCCGACCACTGAGCATCGACGGGACTCAGCGGATCGCGCGCAGCTCGCTGAAGCGGAGGACGCCGGTCTTGGTGTCGGTCTCGGGCGACAGGTAGACCCGTTGGACGGCGACCACCACCGCCTCGGCGACCACGTCGCGAAATGCCGGGTCGGCCAGGCGGGCGGCGTCACCGGAGTTGGTCAGGTAGCCGACGTCGATGCGCACCGCCGGCATCCTGGTGTGCCGCAGCAGGTCCCAGGTCTTGGCATGGGACCTGAGGTCGGCCAGGTCGGTGCGGGCGACGATCTCGCGTTGCACGAGCCCCGCGAAGCGTTCCCCTACCGAGCTGACCACGTCGTGCGCCTGGGAGCCGTAGTAGTAGGACGAGACACCGCACGCGTCCGGGTTCGGCGAGACGTCGACCTCGAGAGAGACGCAGAGGTTGGCCCCAGCCCGATTCGCGAACTCGGCCCGCTCGGTCTCCGGGATGTCCGCCGCACCCCCGCGGTTGGTGAGGTAGGCCTGCACGCCGGTGGCGACCAGGCGCCCCTCCACCCGCCGGGCCAGGTCCGTGGTGATCGCGTCGGCACGCGCCCGCAGCCCCGCATCGGCGATCCGGCCGACCGCGGAGTCGAGCACCACCACCTTGCCGGTCAGCTGGGGGCCGGCCCGTCGCAGCCGCTCCTCCGCGCGCATGGCGTTCGGACTTCCACCGCTGACCAGCGGAGCGAGCTGGGCGAGCGCCTTGAAGGTGGCCGGTCCACAGGTGCCGTCGGACGGGACCCCGACGTTGCGCTGGAAGTCCCGGACCGCCTGCTCGGTCTGGTGCCCGAACCGCCCGTCGACCCGGCCGACCTGGAAGCCGAGCTCCAGCAGCCGCCGTTGGAGGGCGACCACGTCGTCGCCCGAGAACAGGCTGCCGGGGACGTGGGTGAGCACCCGGTCGCCGAGTCGCCAACCGGCCTCCTCCAGCATCCGGTACGTCGAAGGGCCGATGATCCCGTCGACGCTCAGCCCGCGCTCCTGCTGGAAGGCGCGCACCGCATGGTCGACGGCCTCGTCGTACGCGTCGGTGGAGGGGGCGCCCTCGAGGAGCAGCCCCAGCCGGGCCAGACGATGCCGGATCTCGACCACCGCCCGGCCCCGGTCACCGGGACGCAACAGCGGGGCCACCGGGTTGGAGCCGGTCATCTCCACCTCCCGCTCTCGTGGCCGCGTCGCGCTCCACTCAAACAGACGCCGGGGAGATGTCAATGGGCGGCCCCGGAGAACCGGGACCGCCCACTCGGGACGCTGGGTCGAACCTCAGGCGATGAACTCCTGGAGCTCGTTGAGGATGGCCGCCTTGGGCCGTGCGCCGACGATCTGCTTGACGATCTCGCCGTCCTTGTAGACGTTGAGCGTCGGGATGCCCACCACCCGGTAGGAGGCGGGGACGACGGGGTTCTCGTCCACGTTCATCTTCAGGAACGACATCTTGTCTCCGTGGGCGGCGCTGATCTCCGCCAGGATCGGGTCCACCTGACGACACGGGCCGCACCACTCCGCCCAGAAGTCCACCAGGACGGGCTTGTCGGACTTGAGCACCAGGGTCTCGAAGTCGGCATCGGTCACTGCTTCCATGTGGCCCACGGGCCCTCCCTCTCTCGAAGCTTGTGTCCACTCAACACCACAGCGGCGACGTTTTGTTCCCGCGCCGCCGGTCAGACCAGCTGGCTCTCGACGGCGGGACCGGCCGTCGAGGCGGCGTGGTCGAGGGCGGCGAGGTACCGCTCCGCGTCGAGCGCCGCCGCACAACCGGTGCCCGCCGCGGTGACGGCCTGCCGGTAATGGTGGTCGACGAGGTCGCCACAGGCGAACACCCCCGCGAGGTTCGTGCGCATCGACGGCTGCTCGACCAGGACGTAGCCGTTCTCGTCGAGCTCCACCTGGCCGGCCACCAGCTCCGACCGTGGGTCGTGACCGATCGCAATGAACAGGCCGGTGGCGTCGAGGGTGCGGCGCTCGCCGGTCCGGGTGTCGGCCAGGGTCAGCCCGGTGAGCCGGTCGTCACCATGGATCTGGTCTACCTCGGAGTCCCAGGCGACCTCGATCTTGGGGTCGGCCAGGGCGCGCTCCTGCATGATCTTGGAGGCCCGCAGCTCACCGCGGCGGTGCACCAGGGTGACCTTGCTTCCGAACCTGGACAGGAAGGTCGCCTCCTCGACGGCCGAGTCGCCGCCGCCGACCACGGCGATGTGCTGGTCGCGGAAGAAGAAGCCGTCACAGGTGGCACACCAGCTCACCCCATGGCCGGACAGCCGGTCCTCACCGGGGATTCCGAGCTTGCGGTACCCCGACCCCATCGCCAGGACCACCGCGCGCGCCCGGTGCGTGTGACCGGACCCGTCCGTGACGAGCTTCACCTCTCCCGTGAGGTCGACCGCCGCAACGTCGTCGGCGACCAGCTCGGCGCCGAACCGCTCCGCCTGCGCGCGCATGTTCTCCATGAGCTCGGGGCCCATGATCCCGTCCCGGAAGCCGGGGAAGTTCTCCACCTCGGTGGTGTTCATCAACGCACCCCCGGCGGTCACCGCGCCCTCGAAGACGAGGGGCGCCAGGCTGGCGCGCGCGGCGTACACGGCGGCGGTGTATCCCGCCGGGCCGGAGCCGATGATGATGAGGTTGCGGACGTCGTCTGCCATCAGATTACTTTCCCTGGGTTGCGTTCGAATAACCGATCCTAGGCGCGCGACATTCCCGGCGCGGACGTGGCTCGCGGACGATCAGGGCGCCGGGACGGCGTACGCCGCGAGCGGGGCGCCGCGGCTTTCACAGGAGTACACACTGGCCTCACGCTCCCCGTTGTGCACCGGCCCCAGCAGCACGGCGACGACCCGGCCGTCCCACCGTGCGGGGAGCCAGGCCCTGCGTTCCCGGTCGGTGAGCGCCGGGCAGGCGACGGGGGTGCCGTTGGCGGCCCGGTAGTTGGCCCTGGTCCCGACCAGGCGGGCGACCCGGTGCAGGTCCCTGGCCATGGTCTGCGGGTGCAGCGCCGGAAGGGCGGCCACCGCCTTGAGGCCATCGAAGGCGGAGCCGGTGCTGGTCTGCGCCTTCGGGGCGGGGGACGTCGGCGCCGCGGCCCCGCCCGCCGCCTCCTGGTGGGTCGTCGAGGCCCGGCTCTGGGAGGCCGTACTCGAGGCCGCCGTATCGGACCCGCCGCCCCCTCGCGTCAGGATGGTCGCGACGCCGGCCACGACCAGGCACACGGCCGCGGCCGCCACCAATCGGGCCGGCCAGCGTCGCCGCGGCGCCAGTGGCACCACGTTCGAGGAGCCGGCC
>JBOHDW010000211.1:0-2046 GCA_050700795.1 Nocardioidaceae bacterium
TGGACCTCGCGACGGAGGTCACCCTCGATCTTGTAGGTGCTCTCGATCGCGTCGCGCAGCTTCACCAGCTCCTCGTCGCCGAGCTGGTGGACGCGGAGGTCGGGGCTCACACCGGTCTCGGTGAGGATCTGCTGAGCGCGGGTACGGCCGATGCCGTAGATGTAGGTGAGTGCGACCTCGATGCGCTTGTCGCGCGGGAGGTCCACACCAACGAGGCGTGCCATGTGATGGCCCATCCTTTCAAGGGCAGCTGCCCTTCGGTTCCCACAGAGGTGTCTGGTCGTGTCGCGCCCCTGACGTCTCGACGGTGGTGCCTGTCGGGACCGGGCCCCGGCCTCTGCTCCGGGGGTGGTTCGGCCCGTCGTACGACGCACGGACCTCAGCGAACACGGTTGTGGTTTTCAGTTGTGAGTCCCGGCGGGGCCGGGGAACAGGGGGAGCTGGCTCACCCTTGGCGTTGCTTGTGGCGAGGGTTCTCGCAGATCACCATGACGCGGCCGTGGCGACGGATCACCTTGCACTTGTCACAGATCGGCTTGACGCTCGGGTTGACCTTCATCGGAAGTGTTCCTTTGACTGCTCGGCTGTGGTGTTACTTGTAGCGGTAGACGATGCGACCTCGTGAGAGGTCGTAGGGCGAGAGTTCGACGACGACCCGGTCCTCGGGAAGGATCCGGATGTAGTGCTGGCGCATCTTGCCGCTGATGTGGGCTAGGACCTTGTGCCCGTTGCTCAACTCGACCCGGAACATCGCGTTCGGGAGAGCCTCCACAACGGTGCCCTCGATCTCGATGACACCTTCCTTCTTCGGCATATCCTCCGCAATCTGTCGCTCTCATCTCCACCGCTCGGCCCGGGAACCGCCTCGACCGGCCGGTCGAGTGGACCTCGTGAACCCGGTTCGCTGGTGCCCGTTCCCCGGAGGCGCGCGTCCGCTCAGCGCGAGCAGATCGGGCGAATCCGGGCAGCCGCAAAGGCGCCACGAAACAGACCCACGTTGGGCCGAGGCATCAGTCTACGGGAAAGTCGACCGGGACCGTTAATCCCGCGACGCCCCAGGACCCGGCCGGACCGGACGTCGTGCGGAGATGTCTGATACGTCGGGATCACCCCGTTCTAGTGGGGTTGGCCGAGCAGCTCTCGAGCGAGGAGACGCAGGGTGGCCTCGCGCGCGGGAGCGGCGTCGGCCGGGGTCCCAGAACGCGCCCCCGCGACGGGATGCACCATCACCTCGTCCACGTCGAACTCCCTGGCGAGGGCACGGATGCGGTCCGCGGCGCCGGCCGGTGCGTCGATCACCCACCTGGCGCGCATCGTGTCGAGCAGGCCGCGGTGCGCCTCAGGCAGGACCGTCGCGGCCGCCTCCTCGACAGCAGGCTGCGGCCGCAGCTCGCCGCCCGTCCGCAGGGCCACCATCGCCAACAGCTGCGGCAGCGCCAGCTCCGCGGCCTCCTCCTCGGTATCGGCCACCACGACATTGACGGTGAGGAAGGTGCGCGGCTCGCTCGTCGCGCCGGAGGGGCGGAACCCCGAACGATAGAGAGCCAACGCCTCGGCCGTGCCGTTGCCGGAGAAGTGGTGGGCGAAGACATAGGGCAGCCCCCTCTGCGCGGCCAGCCGGGCCGAGTAGTCGGAGGAGCCCAGCAGCCACACCGGTGCCACCGCGGTTGCGTGGGGGGTGGCCCGCAGCGGGTAGACACGGCCACCGACGTCGAGCGAGACCCCGGCGGTGTCCATCATGGCAATCACGTCGTCGACGTACTCCGGGAAATGCTCGACCGCGGAGGCGTCCACCCCACCGGCTCCGTGCCGCAGCGCCCATCCCGTCACGGGGTCGCTGCCCGGCGCTCGTCCGATCCCCAGGTCGATCCGGCCCGGATGGGCGGCCTCGAGCAACGCGAACTGCTCGGCGACCACCAGTGGTGCGTGGTTCGGCAGCATCACCCCGCCCGAGCCGACCCGGATCCGTTCGGTCGCCCCGGCCACCATCGCGATCAGGACGGCCGGGTTGGTCGCCGCCACCGCCGGCATGTTGTGGTGCTCGGC
>JBOHDW010000212.1:0-4416 GCA_050700795.1 Nocardioidaceae bacterium
CCATGGCCCTCGCATCGACCCGGTCAGTGAGTCGTGGCCAGCCTGTGGTGCACCTTGTTGCTCTGCGGGATGGCCCACAGCCCAACGATGAAGGCGATCACGCCGACGATCCACGCCGTGGTCGAGATCGGCTTGGTACCCGAGAAGGACATCACCCACGGAGAGATGAAGAAGAGCACGCCGAGCGCGGCGAGCGCCCCTTCGAGGATCACCTGCCCCGGCATCCACAGCGCCCAAAGCGATACCAGTGCGGTGATCACGCCGAGCACCACCACGGTCCAGGTGGCCCTCGTCGTGGTGTTGGTCCAAATGGGCGACAGGAAGGCGTAGACCCCGACTACCAGGCCAACCCAGTCCTGCCAACGCGTCCACTTCTGCATGTGTGGCTCCTCAGTTTCGGACCCGTCGTTCCTGAGGCGGATCGGACAATGTCCAGTGTAGTTTGATTGACCGCCCGGTCAAGTTGTGAGCTCTTGAGCCGGCCGCCGGGGGGTTGCGGTTTGGTCCCCAACCGCACGGTTTGGGTCCGGCGAGGTGCGGTTCGTGACCATTCGAGGGGGTGGGGTGTGGTTGTACCCCCACCGACACCCCAACACCCGAGTCAGCCGAGCGCCGCCCGGAGCTCCTCGTCGAAGTCCTGGCGGGCCAGGTAGGTCACCACCGTCAGTCGCCCGTCACGACTCTGCAGGACGAAGTCGGAGTACGCCGTGAGCGCCACCGGCTCGCGACCAGCGGGCGCGACCTCGATCTGCCAGGCCGTCTTGGCCAGGCAGTACGCCGACCCGAGCCACTCGACCTCGAGGTCGGTCAACCGGGTCTTCTTGGGACCCAGCGACCCCATCGTGGCGCGACGGGACCTGGTGGTCGGCGCCAGCATCTCGCGGGTCACCACGGAGCTGCCCTTGGGACTTCCGGTGACGAAGGAGGTTTCGAACAGCTCCTCGAGCGGCTCTTCCTCGGCGCCGGTAGCGCGCTCATCTCTCGCCATGAAGGCGCGGACATCGGGGGGTGCGGAGGGAAGGCCAGCGGGAAGGTCATCGGGAAGGCCAGCGGGGCTCGCCACCTCAACTGACTACACCCCGGCTCGACGGGGGGCGTCAGCGACCCTGCCACCGCGGCGGACGGTGCTCGACGAAGGCCCGCGCGCCCTCCTGCGCATCGTCGGAGTCGAGCATGGCGCGGTACCTCGGCAGCTGGCCGCCCCTTTGCACCTCGAAGCCGTCGCGCACGCTGAGCGTGCTCGTCGCGGCGACCACCTCCTTGACCGCGGCGACCGCCAGCGGGGCGTTGTCGCGGATGGCCCTGGCGAGCTCGATGGCCGAGGCGAGCAGCTCGCCGGCCGGCACGAGCCGGTTCACCAGCCCCCAGGACGCGGCTTCCGGGGCACCCATCCGCCGTCCGGTGAGCAGCAGCTCCATCGCAACCGCGCGCGGCAGCAGCCGGGGCAGGCGCAGCAGGCCACCGGAGTCGGCCACGATCCCCAGGCCCACCTCCGGCAGCGCGAACGCCGCCTCGTCGGACGCGACGATGAGGTCGGCGGCGAGGGCGAGCTCGAAGCCGCCCCCGAGGGCCAGACCGTTGACCGCGGCGATCACCGGCTTGCTCAGGTCGAAGAACTCGGTGAGGCCGCCGAACCCTCCCGGTCCGTGGTCCGCGTCCACCGCCTCGCCCGCCGCGGCCGCCTTGAGGTCCCAGCCCGCGCAGAAGAACCGGTCCCCGGCCCCGGTGAGTACGCCGACGCGCAGCTCCGGGTCGGCGTCGAGCCGGGCGAAGGCGTCGTACAGCGCCCCGCTGGTGGCCACGTCGATCGCGTTCGCCTTGGGGCGGTCGAGGGTCACCACGAGGATGCCATCATCCGCCCTGACCTGCACCGGCTCAGTCATTCCCGGATCTTCCCATCCGCACGAGTACGTCGACCGCCACGGCCCGGTCGGGCAGGACCAGGAGCGGGTTCACCTCGATCTCAACGAGGCGATGCGGGTACGCCGTCGCCGCCGCCACGACCGCCTCGACCGCGCCGACGACGGAAGCGACGTCTCCGGATCTCCCTCGATAACCGGTGAGCAGCGGCCACACCCGCAACGTTCGGAGCGCCCCGAGCAGCTCGTCCCTGGTCGCCGGCAGGAAGAGCGAGACCGAGTCGGAGATCAGCTCGACCAGCACACCGCCGGCGCCGAGGGTGAGAACCATCCCGAACTGCGGATCGCGACGCACACCGACCACCAGCTCGACGACCGCGTCGGTGACCATCTCCTCGACGAGGAATCCGTCGCCGAGCCCGGCCATCGAGCCCACCGCCTTCGTGACCGCTCCGACCGAGTCGAGGTTCACCGCCACCGCACCGACGTCGGACTTGTGCGCGACGGCCGTGGAGACACTCTTGACGACCACGGGGAAACCGATCCGGGACGCTACCGACGGCGCGGTTTCGGTCGTGGCCACCTCGCCGAACGGCACCGGGACGCCGTACTCCGCGAGCAGCCGCTTGGCGGCCGGTTCGTCGAGCTGGGCGACGTGTTCGAAGGCCGGAGCCACGGACGGGGCGACGGGGAGAATGTCGCCGAGGTTGGCCTGGGCGGCTCCGACCCGGGCGGCCGCCGCGATCGCGGTCAGGCAGTCGGTCACCCCCTGCATGGGTGCGATCCCGACCTCGACCAACCGCCGCCCGACATCGTCCGGGAGGCTCTCGGGCAGCGAGCTCAGCACGCACGCGCGCGACCCGGTCGCCTGCTGGGCAGCGACGAAGGCGTCCACGGTGACTCTCCACTGCTCGTCGTCGCACCTGTCCGCCCGTGGGAAGTCGAGCAGCAGCAGGTGGCAGTCGAAGCGCTCACCCATCAGGGCGGTGAAGCAGGCCGTCAGCGCGACCCGATCCCCCCAGATGTAGGTGTGGTAGTCGAGCGGGTTGCGCACCGAGACGCGAGAGCCGAGGACCTCCCTCAGCCGCTCCCTGGCGCCGTCGCTCAGCTCGGGCAGTACGACGCCCCGGGGCTGAGCCAGATCCGCGATGTGCGCGGCCTCTCCCCCCGAACAGCTGGCCGACGCGATGCGGGTTCCCGGCAGTGCACCGAACACGTGCAGGAACTTGAGCGTCTCGAGGAATGATCCGATCCCGTCGACCCGGATGACCCCGAAGCGCTCGAACAGGACATCGGTGAGTGCGTCGGAGCCGGCGAGCGCACTGGTGTGGCTGAGGGTGACCTGCGCGCCGAGCTCGGAGGTGCCCGCGGTGAGCACAACGATCGGGATCCGGCGACGAAGGGCGTCGAGGGCGACCCTCGAGAACTCCGAAACGTCCGGCAGCTGTTCGAGGTAGAGCCCGATCGCGGTGATGCGGGGGTCGGTGAGCATCGCGTCGATGAGCTCCACCATTCCGGTCACGGCCGCGTTGCCGATGGTGACCACTTGGGCGACCGGCAGTGACCGACGCTGCATCGTCAGGTTCTCCGCGATGTTCCCGCTCTGCGCGATGATCCCCACTCCGGAGTCGACGCGACCGCAGCCGTGCTGTTCTGGCCACAGGGCCACGCCGTCGAGGTAGTTCAGGAACCCCTGACAGTTCGGTCCGATCAGCGCCATCTCGCCGCAGGCACTCACGAGGTCGGCCTGCAGCCGCGCGCCGTGCTCGCCGTCCTCGGCGAAGCCGGAGGCATGGCAGACGACGCCGGCCGAGCCGATCGCCTCGAGCTCGCCGACTACGTCGATGGTCCGCTCACGCGAGACCGACACGAACGCCGCGTCCGGTGGGCCGGGCAGCGCATCGACGGACGGGTAGCAGGCCAGCCCCGCTAGGTGGGTCCTGGTGGGATGCACCGGCCAGATCTCGCCGTCGAAGCCGACGGAGCGGCACTGCTCGATCGCGGCCTCCGCCGACGACCCGCCGATCACCGCCACGGTGCGCGGGGCCAGCAGCCGGCGCAGGTTCTCGCGTCGGCTCACGTCATGACCCGAGAGGGCGCAGCAGAGACCGGGCGATGATGTGCCGCTGGATCTCGCTGGTGCCGTCCCAGATCCGCTCCACGCGCGCGTCACGCCAGAAGCGTTCGATCGGCAGCTCGGCCATCAGCCCCATGCCGCCGAAGATCTGGACCGCGCGGTCGGTGATCCGGCCCAGCGCCTCGGAGGCGAAGACCTTGGCGATCGCGGCGTCCTGGTCGGTCATCGTGCCCCGGTCGAGCAGCCAGGCGGCCTTCATCGTGAGCAGCTCGGCCGCCTCGAGCTCGATGGCGATGTCGGCGAGCTGGAAGCCGACCCCCTGGAAGCGGCCGATGGGCTGTCCGAACTGCTCGCGGTGCGCGGCCCACTCCACGGTCATCTCCAGCACCCGCCGGGCCCGACCGACACTGCTCGCCGCGACCGTCAGCCGGCTGGCCCCCAGCCATTCGCCCATGAGGTCGAAGCCGCGGCCCTCCTCGC
>JBOHDW010000213.1:0-4572 GCA_050700795.1 Nocardioidaceae bacterium
CGCGCGGGCTTACCGGCTGACGCGAAAGATCTGCGAACTGCAGCGGAACATATGGAAACCCCGCCTGACGTCCAGTATTTCTACTGGCCAGGCGGGGTTCCGTCGGTGGAGCTGAGGGGATTCGAACCCCTGACCTTCTCGTTGCGAACGAGACGCGCTACCAACTGCGCCACAGCCCCTGGAGGTACGCCGAAACCGGCCGGCGCGAGGTGAAAAGATACCACCCGGCTCCGGGACGACCCGAATCCTCGGCGGTGCCTGACCCCGGACCAGCCACCAGGGGGACGCGTCGGCGCTGCCAGGGCGACCACCCCAACTCGCGAAGGGCGGTGCATCGTCGGACACGGCCTCGCCGATAGGTCACAAACTGCAGCACGCCGCCCGTTTTTCGTGCGGTTGGGGACCAAACCGCAAGGCGGGCGGAGGCCGGGCGGAGGCCGCGCGACGCCCGCCCGCGCGCCCGGTGCACCATCGCTTGTGCCCGCCGTACGATCGGCGCATGGTGTCCGCCACGGCCCCGGGCGCGAGTCTGCCGCAGTCCCCCGACGCGGAGTCGGCCGAGTGGCTGCGCGATCTCAGGGACGAAGGTGCGGCGTACGACGACTGCCTCACCCGGCTGCACGGCCTGCTGATTCGTGGAGCGCACCGCGAGCTCCAACGGCGAAGCGGGACCTTCCCGGTCAGCGGCCCAGAGCTCGAGGACCTGGCCCACCAAGCCGCGGGGGACGCGATGGTCGCCGTGCTGGCCAAGGTGGACCAGTTCCGCGGCGAGAGCCGCTTCACCACCTGGGCGTACCGCTTCGTCGTCCTCGAGGTGTCGAACAAGGTCGCCCGGCACTTCTGGAGGAATGGTGACGTGGAGATCGCGGCGGAGGACTGGAACCGCATCCCCGACACCTTCGCGCTGCCACCGGACCGCGAGACGGAACGTCGCGAGCTCGTCGACGCCGTGCGCCACGCGGTCTCCGAGGCGCTGACCGAGCGGCAACGGCGCGTCTTCATCGCACTGGTCCTCAACGGTGTCCCCCCGGAGGCTCTCGCCGTCCGGATCGGCACCACCCGCAACGCGATCTACAAGACCATGTTCGACGCTCGGCGTAAGATCCGCGCCGATCTGGTTGCCAATGGTTATCTGGACGAGCAGACAGCGAGGGGCTCATGAACGACTGGCCTGAGCTTGACGGCTTCCTCGCCACCGACCCGCGCGACGTCGGTTGCGAGGAGGCGATGCGGATCCTGCACGTCTACGTCGAGCTGGTGAGCTCCGGTGCCGACGCGGCGAGCGCCTACCCCGGTGTCGCCGCGCATCTGGCGGCCTGCGGACCCTGCTCGGACGACTTCGCCGGGCTGCTGGCACTGGTCCAGGACCCACCTCGCTGAGAAAGTTCTTGTCGGACTCGTAAGAATCTTCGGCGACGCGACGCAAACGGGTGTCCAACAAGACCTCAACCCAGGAGGACACTCCCATGAAGCAACGCGTCCGTCTCGCCGCGGCTGGTGCCGCCGCACTGGCCGCCGGAGCACTCGTGGCCGGACCGGCCAGTGCCTCGGCTCACGGAGGCGGCCACGGTGCCGTCTTCGTCCAGACCGACAACACCTCGGGGAACTCGATCGCGGTCTACGACCGGGCCCCGGACGGCGCCCTGGCGGCCGCGGGAAGCTACGCCACCGGCGGACTCGGCGGAGTGCTCGCGGGCTCGGCCGTCGACCATCTCGCCTCGCAGGGGTCGCTGGCGCTCGACCGGCGCCACGGCCTGCTGTACGCCGTGAACGCCGGCAGCGACTCACTGACCGTCTTCAAGGTGCACGGCGACCGGCTCCATGCCACCCAGGTGACCGGGTCGGGCGGGACCTTCCCGGTCAGCGTCACCACACACGGCAACCTCGTCTACGTGCTCAACGCGCGTGACGGCGGCTCGGTGCAGGGGTACCTCCGGATCGGCAATCACCTGATCCGGGTGCCGTCGTGGAACCGCGGCCTCGGGCTCGACCCGACCGCCACTCCCGAGTTCACCCACACGCCCGGACAGGTGTCGTTCACACCGGACGGTCGTCATCTGGTCGTGACCACCAAGGCCAACGGCAACGACATCGACATCTTCGCCGTCACCCGGTACGGCGCCCTCGAGGGGCCGACCGTGTACGAGGACACGGACGCGGTTCCGTTCGCGGTCACGTACGACGCGGCGGGGCACCTGCTCGTCGCCGAGGCGGGAACCAACTCGGTGAGCACCTTCCGACTCGGGCGGGATGGCACCCTGACCCTCCTCGCGACCGCGGCCACCGGCCAGGCGGCCACCTGCTGGATCGCCGGGACCGGAAGGACGTTCTTCGCCTCGAACGCCGGGAGCGCCACCCTGTCCGGGTACCGCGCCCACGCCGATGGTCAGCTGACCGCGACCGGCGCGTGGTCGACGGACGCCGGGACCGTGGACGCCTCGGTCACCCCGAACGACCGCTTCCTCTACGCGCAAGCCGGAGCCGCGGGCAATGTCGACGGGTTCCGGATCCACCCGGACGGGTCGTTGAGCCCGGTGGGCTCGGTGACCGTGCCCGGTGCCGCCGGCGGTGAGGGGATCGTCGCCGAGTGACGCCGACGCGCCGAGTGGTCGCGACTCCGCGGTGCCCTTCGGGGTGCCGCGGAGTCGTTGGTCAGGAGCCGACCGCGCGCTCGTCGGCCGCGATCGCCCGCTCGCGCTCGCTCTCCTCGCGCTCGGCCGCTTGGGCGACGAGGGCGGAGTCGGCCTCGGACCGTCCCGACGACCACACGTCGGGTGCGGCCAGGTCGATGGTGCGGACGGTGCGCTTCGCCGCCGGCTTGCTGACGTAGGTGGGCAGCGTCACCGGCAGCGGGTCCCACAGCCCGTCCCCGCCCGCGATCGCGGCGCGCAGCTCCTCGACCGGGATCGAGGCGGTGTCCTCGTCCTCGGTGACCTCCGCGAATCCCTGCTCGTTGAGGTGGATCGGCTCCACCGACACGGGGGTGCTCCGCCGCGTCGTACGACGGGCGAGGCGGCGTACCTGGATCCGGCACAGCAGCAGCCAGCCGACAGTCAACCCACCGGGGATCGCCGGCGCCCAGCGACGCAGGTAGCCGTAGTAGGCCAGCGCACTCACCGCGACGTCGACGAGCAGCAGCAGGAGCAGCAGTCGGCGGCGCCGCCGCGCGGCGACCGCGGTGGAGCTCCGCGGGACCGGCCGAGTCGGCCGGGACTGCCGGCGGGATGCCGGGTCGGAGGCGACGACCAGCTGGGCCTCGCGCCCGCTGACGGGTTCTCGATGCGCGAGCACCCGCATGGTGGAGGAGAACTTGTCGATCGACCGGGTCCGGGCCACCTCGTCGTGGTGCCGGAGCGCCTTCGGGATGAGATAGCCGGCCCACGCCACCGCGAGCACCACGAAGATCACGCCGGAAAGGTCCACGGCTCCGACGATAAGAGGCCCGGGACGGGGCGACGGGCAGGCGGAGCGGTGTGTCGCATGGCAACTTGTGTGACTGGAGTGACTTCAGGTCGTCGAGTGCCGGAACCGCTCGGTCAACCCGGCACCGATCTCCTCCCGGGTGATCTGGAAGATCTTGTGGTCGCGCCACGCCCCGTCGATGTGCAGGTAGCGCGGCGCGAAACCGATCTCGGTGAAGCCGAGCTTCTCCACCACGCGCAACGAGGCGACGTTCTCCGGCCGGATCGACACCTCGATCCGATGCAGCCCGAGGCCGAGCATGCAGTGGTCGACCGCGAGCGCGACGCAGGTGGGGATCACGTTCTGGCCCGCGTAGCGCCGGTCGATCCAGTAGCCGATCTGGCCCCAACGCGCCGAGCCACCGACGATGTTCATCACGGTCAGCTGGCCGGCGAAGGCACCGTCGACGGTCACCGCGAACGGCAGCGCGCGACGCTCGCGGGCCTGGGCGCGCAGGTCGCGTACCAGGGTGCGGAAGGTGCGAGCCGCCGCGTCCGTCCCCGGCGGAACGGTCGCCTCCCACGGCCTCAGCCAGTCGGCGTTGCGGGACCTGACCTCACGCCAGGCCGAGCCGTCGCGGGGAGAGAGCGGTCGAAGGACGATCCGCCCCTCGCGCAGCTCGACCTCCCAGGAGCTCAATGGTCGCTCCCGCGGATCTGCTCGACCGCATGCCGCAGGAGGGGTACGACGACCGCGAGCCCGTCCTTGACCCCGCCGGTCGAGCCCGGCAGGTTCACCACGAGCGCGTCGCCCACCACCCCGGCCACCCCGCGAGACAGGGCCGCGGTCGCGACACCGGCGGTGACGCCGTACGCCCGGATCGCCTCGGCAATCCCGGGCACCTCGCGGTCGAGCAGCGCACGGGTCACCTCGGGGGTGCGGTCGGTCGGGGTCAGGCCGGTGCCGCCGGTGGTCAGCACGGCTCGGGCGCCCCCGTCGACGGCGGCCCGGATCGCCGCGCCCACCGGCTCGCCGTCGGGTACGACGACCGGCGCGGCCACCTCGAAGCCGGCCTCGGTCAGCGCCGCGACGATCAGCGGTCCGGTCGTGTCGGCGTACTCGCCTGCCGCGGCGCGGTTGGACGCGACCACGACGGTGGCCCTCACCGGC
>JBOHDW010000214.1:0-7231 GCA_050700795.1 Nocardioidaceae bacterium
GTGCATGGTTGTGACATCGAGAGTGCCGAATCCACCGTCCCAATCGGTCAAGTGCGTGGTTGTGACGTCTTGCGCCCCTCACTCCCACTCGATGGTGCCCGGTGGCTTGCTCGTCACGTCGATCGCGACCCGGTTGACCTCGCGCACCTCGTTGGTGATCCGGGTGGAGATCGTCTCGACCACGTCGTAGGGCAGCCGCGCCCAGTCCGCGGTCATCGCGTCCTCGGAGGTGACCGGCCGGAGCACGACCGGGTGGCCGTAGGTCCGGCCGTCCCCTTGTACGCCGACCGAACGCACCTCGGCGAGCAAAACCACCGGGAACTGCCACACGTCGCGGTCGAGGCCGGCCCTGGTCAGCTCCTCGCGGGCGATCGCGTCGGCTTCGCGGAGGATGTCGAGCCGCTCCCGGCTGACCGCGCCGACGATCCGGATGGCCAGCCCCGGCCCCGGGAACGGATGGCGCCAGACGATCTCGGCGGGCATGCCGAGCTGCTCGCCCACGAGCCGGACCTCGTCCTTGAACAGGGTGCGCAAGGGCTCGACGAGCTCGAACTGGAGATCGTCGGGCAGCCCCCCGACGTTGTGGTGGGACTTGATCGTGGAGGTCCCGGCACCGCCACCGGACTCGACGACGTCCGGGTAGAGCGTGCCCTGGACGAGGTATTGCACCTTCTCCCCCCGCGCCGCCGCGTCGCCGACGACCTCGGCCTCGGCCGCCTCGAACACCCGGATGAACTCGCGGCCGATGATCTTCCGCTTCTCCTCGGGGTCGGTGATGCCGGCGAGTGCGGTCAGGAAGCGCTCCTTCGCGTCGACGACCTGCAGCGCTACCCCGGTGGCCGCGACGAAGTCGCGCTCGACCTGCTCGGCCTCGCCCTTGCGGAGCAGCCCGTGATCGACGAAGACACAGGTCAGCCGGTCGCCGATCGCCCGCTGCACCAGCGCGGCCGCCACCGCGGAGTCGACCCCGCCGGACAGGCCACAGATGGCCCGGGCGTCACCGATCTGCTCCCGGATCGCCGCGACCTGGTCGTCGACGATGTTGACCATCGTCCAGGTGGTCCGGCAGCCGGCGACATCGTGCAGGAAGTGGGTCAGCACCTGCTGGCCGTGCTCGGTGTGCAGCACCTCGGGGTGCCACTGGACCCCGGCGAACCCCCGGCCGAGCTCCTCGAAGGCGGCCACCGGTGAACCCTCGGTGGTGGCCAGCACGGTGAACCCCTCGGGCGCCGCGGCCACCGAGTCGCCGTGGCTCATCCAGACGTGGTGGCTGGCCGGTAGATCCGAGAGCAGGGTGCCGGCCGTGGAGACGGTCACCGGGGTCCGGCCGAACTCGGACCGGCCGGTACGGCGTACCTCCCCACCGAGAGCACGGGCCATCGCCTGGAAGCCGTAGCAGATGCCGAGGACGGGCACGCCGGCGTCGAAGAGGGCCGGGTCGACGGAGGGCGCGCCGGCCTCGTAGACCGACGACGGGCCGCCGGAGAGCACGATCGCCTTCGGCCCGCGGGCGAGCATCTCGGCGACCGGCGTGGTGTGCGGCACGATCTCGGAGTAGACCCGTGCCTCGCGGACGCGGCGGGCGATCAGCTGGGCGTACTGCGCCCCGAAGTCGACGACGAGGACGAGATCGTGTTCGGCCGTCACCGGTGCCCTTCCCCGCGCAGTCATGGGCCGCCTGCGGAGACCGAAGTCTACCGACCCGGACTCACCGGACTATCCCGCGCCGGTGCCGTCGAGCAGGTCGCGCAGCGCCCCCCGGTAGGAGTCGAGCGCGGCACGGCCGCTCGTGGTCAGCGACATCGACGTCTGTGACCCGCCGCCGTTGTCGGTCTTCTCGCTGCTGAGGTAGCCGGCGTCCTCGAGCTTACGGAGGTGGGTGATGAGGTTGCCGGGCGTCAGCTTGAGGATGTCTTGCAGCCGTCGGAACGAGAGCGCGTCACCGTCCGGGATCGCCGCCAGGGTGACCACGATCCGGAGTCGGGCGGGCACGTGGATCAGCGGGTCGAGCGGTTCGTCGGTCATGCCCGACGTGACCACTGGAACCGCAGCGCCGCCTGGCCGAGGAAGATCACGAAGCCGCTCAGCGCCAGCACTCCCCAGACGTTGACCGGCCCCGCGAAGGCTGCACCCACGGCGACCGCCATCACCGCGACCGCCGAGCCCAGCTTCCACCAGTCCTCCTTCGCCGCGGCCAGTCCCGCCAGGGCCGCGCCGACCACGAGCCACGGCCCCGCGGCGTCGAAGACGCCGTAGACAAGACGCAGGCTGAAGCCGTCGGCGTAAAGGGCTCCGTTGAAGACGTAGACCCCGACGATCGCCGCGACCGCCGGGATGGCGGCGATCTTGTCCTCGCGCTGAGACGGCCCGCTGACCCCTGCCCTGGCCCGCACGTAGAACGCCACGATGACCAGGTTCACCACGGCCACCACCAGGTAGACCCAGCCGACCGCGGTGAGGCTGGGACCCCGGTACGGGTGGTGGCCCCGGGAGGAGTGCCAGATCGCGCCGTAGATGAGCAGCATGGCCAAGGCCTGGGACAGCGAGAGCAGCGCCGTGTGCGGGTTGAAGGTGTTGCGTGCCCGACGGCGGGTCTGCTCCAGGAGGGTGGCCGCCTCCCGCGCTCCGAAGGGGCCGTCGTCCTCGGGTGATCGGGTGTCGTGGACGTCGCCGGTTGTGTTCATGGGGCCCTCCTCGGTAACTTTGTGTCGCAAAGTTAGGCTACTTTGTGACACAAAGTCAAGGGGGATCCCGGCTTCAGGCGCGGCCCAGCTTCTTGAGCACCCGCAGTGCGCCGGTCATGAGGGTGGCGTAGCTCTTGTCCCTCATCCCGAGCATCGGGCCGAACCGGATCAGCCGCTGGGTCGCGACCGACTGCGCCTCGGTGAAGCGCAGCACCCCTTCGGCGCCCTGGCGGCGACCGAGCCCGGAGTCGCGCATGCCGCCCATCGGCGCGTCGATGCTCGCGAAGGTGGCGCTGAACGCCTCGTTGACGTTGACCGTCCCGCACCTGATCCGGCGGGCCAAGGCCCGGGCCCGGCGTACGTCGCGGCTGTAGATCGACGCGTTGAGGCCGTAGCGGCCCTCGTTGGCGCGGGCCACCGCCTCCGCCTCGCTGCCGAACCGGTACACCGACGCAACCGGGCCGAAGGTTTCGTCCCCGAAGCAGGCCATCGCCGGCGTCACGTCCTCGAGGACGGTGGGCTCGTAGAAGTACGGACCGAGGTCCGGGCGCGGCCTCCCCCCGACCAGGACCCGGGCGCCCTGCGACACCGCGTCGTCGATGTGGGCGGTCACTCTGTCGAGCTGAGCCTGGGAGATCAACGACCCCATGTCGCTCTCCCAGCCGATCCCGGCCACCAGTCGCATCGCCTCGATCCGCTGGAGGAACAGCCTCAGGAAAGGCTCGTAGATCTCGTCGGCGACGTACATCCGCTCCATGCCCACACACAGCTGCCCCGCGTTGGAGAAGCAGGCCCGCACCGCCCCCTCGGCCGCGCGGTCGAGGTCGGCGTCGCGCAGGACCAGCAGGGGGTTCTTCCCGCCGAGCTCGAGCGAGCAGCCGATCAACCGGTCGGCGCACCCTTGCGCTACTTCGCGACCCGTCGCCGTCGATCCCGTGAAGCACACGAAGTCGGCCCGCCCGACGATCTCCGGGCCGATCTCGGCACCCGGTCCGGCCACGATCTGCCAGAGGCCGGGCGGGAAGCCGGCCTCCTCCAGGAGCTCGACACCGAGAAGGGCGGCGAGCATGGTCTGGGCGTCCGGCTTGTGCACCACCGCGTTGCCGGCCAGGAGCGCCGGCAGCCCGTCGCACAGGGCCATCGTGAACGGGTAGTTCCACGGGGAGATGACACCGACCACACCCTTGGGCACCCGGTTCACCTCGACCCGGGTCAGCCCCGGGATCACGCCGGCCCGCGCTGTCGTGTCGAGGTACCGGTGGCCGGTTCGCCCGTAGTAGCGGGCGGTCAGCGCGACATGGAGCGGCTCGTCGAACGCGTGCTTGCGGGCCTTGCCGGACTCCCAGCAGATCAGGTCGATCACCTCGCCCTGCCGGTCGAGGATCAGGTCGTGCAGCCGGAGCAGGATCGCCTGCCGTTCGTCGATCGACGTCTTCGCCCAGCCCTGTTGGGCCACCCGGGCTCGGCGGAACGCCTCCTCGACGTCCGCGGGCGTCGACTGCGGGATGGCGCCGAGCGGCTGGCCGTTGAAGGGGCAGTACGTCGTCACGGTCCGGCCATCTGCGGCCAGCACTCGCGCGGTGAGCCGGCGTACCACGGCCGGATCCAGCGCGTACGACGCGGTCGGGTCGAGCCCGGGGTCGGGAGGAGAAGGGAGCCGGTCGGAGGCGGGGGTGTCCACGTCCCGAGCCTACGAGCCCCGGTCGCGTTCGGTCCTTTCAGAGGAGACGCAGGTCACTCGGTGGTAATAGGCAATCTGCGTGATTGCCTCCTACCTATTCGCTATAGTTGAGCCTGCAAGCCATCACGGAACAAAGAAAGCAGAGTGCCGATGTCCGGCCAGGACACCCAGCTGTCGCCCGAGCTCGCCGCCACCGCCATCGCGGACCACCGGCGCGAGGACCAGGCGCGCGCCTCGAGGCGGCTCGCCCGCCGGGCCGCGCGGGCCAAGCGCCGCGCCGCCACGCGCTGACCCGCTCCGGCGTGGTCGCCCGCGGCTCGGTCAGACGATGTCCGGCGCCCGCACGCGGGCCTCGTCGGCCTCCCGGTCGGTGAGCCGGGCCTGGCTCTGGCGCTCGGCCTTGACCCGTCGTAGGTAGTGGTCGACCTCGTCCTCGACGCGCGCCGCATCCCAGTCAAGCTCGCCGGCCATCAGCTCGACGGCCTCCCGCGCGCACAGCGTGCCGCGGTCGAAGGTCTCGATCGAGATCCGGGTCCGCCGGGTCAGTACGTCGTCGAGGTGCCGGGCCCCCTCGTGGGTGACGGCGTAGACCACCTCGGCGCGTAGGTACCCCTCCGCGGCCTTGAGCGGCACCCCGAGATCGGGTCGCCGCTCGACAAGGTCGAAGAGCTCGTCGACCAGGCCGCCGTACCGTCCCAGCAGGCGGGTGACCCGTTCCTCCGACAACCCGGTCCGCTGCGCGAGGGGGCGCAGCTGGCCGGAGCGCGCGGCGTACCCGTCGGCGCCGGCCAGCGGCACCCGGGCCGTGCTGCTCTCCGGCAGCGGCCCGAGGGTGTCCGTCGTCGCGTCGATCGCGTCCTTGCCCATCACCCGGTACGTCGTGAGCTTGCCGCCGGCGATCATCACCAGTCCCGGGACCGGGGTGACCACGGTGTGCTCGCGTGAGATCCGGCTGGTCGGCTCGGAGCGACCAGAGGCCAGCGGGCGCAGCCCCGCGTAGACGCCCTGGATGTCGTCGTCGGTGAGCGGCGTCTCGAGGAAGGGGTTCACGTGCGCGAGCAGATAGTCGATGTCGGTGCGCGACGCGGCCGGGTGGGCCCGGTCGAGCTGCCAGGGCGTGTCGGTGGTGCCGATGATCCAGTGCCGGTCCCAGGGGATGACGAAGAGCACCGACACCTCTGTGCGCAAGATGATCCCGGTCTCGGAACGGATCCGGTCACGCGGGACCACGAGGTGGATCCCCTTGCTGGCCTGCACGTTGAGGGAGCCGCGACCGCCCATGAGCTCCTGCAGCTCGTTGGTCCAGACCCCCGCCGCGTTGACGACCACGCGCGCGTGGATGTCGAGGGCGCGCCCGGTCTCGAGGTCGGTCGCGCGGACGCCGACGACCCGATCGCCGTCCCGCAGAAAGCCGGTCACCTTCGTCCTCGTCGCGACGTGGGCACCGAAGGTCGCCGCGGTGCGGGCCACCGTCATCACCAGTCGGGCGTCGTCGACCTGGGCGTCCCAGTAGCGGATGGCGCCCGCCAGCGCATCCACCCTCAGCCCCGGCGCCACCTTCTTGACTCCACGGCGCGACAGGTGCCGGTGGCGGGGCAGACCACGTCCGTTGCGTCCGACGGTCGCCAGGACGTCGTACAGCAGCAGGCCGGAGCCGGCGTACGGGCGCTCCCAGCCGCGGTGGGTCAGCGGGTAGAGGAACGACACGGGGTGGACCAGGTGCGGAGCGAGGGTGTTGACCAGCAGACCACGCTCCTGGAGGGCCTCGTGGACGAGCGCGAAGTCAAGCATCTCGAGGTAGCGCAGGCCGCCGTGGATCAGCTTGCTCGAGCGCGAGGAGGTCCCGCTCGCGAGGTCACGCTGCTCGACCAGGCCGGTGGACAGCCCACGCGTGACCGCGTCGAGCGCGGTGCCGGCCCCGACCACCCCGCCGCCGACGACGAGCACGTCGAGTGCGGTCGTGGCCATCGCGTCGATCGCCGCGGTGCGCGACGCGGAGCTCAGCGCGGCGGTCATGGGTTCAGCCTATCGACGGCCCCGAAGCGAGCCTTCGATCCTGGCCGATCGGGTTCATCTGCTGCACCCTGGCCACCTCGCCGGCGTCGAGATCAGCCACCACCACACCGCTCTCCCGGTCCAGCCGGACGACGGGCCGTCCCTCGGGGTCGTAGATCGCGCTGCCGCCGTTGAAGGCGCGGGCACCGCATCTTCCGGTCAGCCCGGCGAAGACGACATAGATGCCGTTGTCGAGCGCACGAGCCGCGTAGTAGAGGTCGCGCCGGTGCTCCGAGCCCTCGTAGTACGCGGACGGGCACAGGTACGCCGTCGCGCCGGCCTCGGCCGCCGCCATCGCATGCTCGGGGAAGCAGCCGTCGTAGCAGACCCCGAGCCCCAGCCGCCAACCGTCGACCGTGATGGCACCGGCCTCGGTGCCGGGGCGGAAGGCCGTTCGCTCCTCGTCGGTGAGGTGCTGCTTGCGGTAGGGGTGGGTGATCGCCCCGTCGTCGAAAACCAGGACCGAGATGTGGCCGCCGCCCTCGCCCGGCATCGCCGCGCCGGACACCACCACCACCCGCCGTTCGGCGCTCACCTTCGCAAGGGGAGCGAGGCGTGCGTCCTCGACACCGCTCAGCACGTTTGCCGGACCCCAGGCGTCCGGGTCGTAGCCGGTGAGGAAGAGCTCCGGGAGAACCACGACCCTCGCGCCGCGGTCGGCCGCCTCCGCGACCAGCGCCGCGGCACTCCGCACGTTCGCCTCAGCGTCGCCGCTGACCGACTCTCCCTGGGCGGCGGCCACCCGCAGCGTGCCCGCCGCTCCGCCCGCGGTCACTGGACGACGACCTCCACGCGCTGGAACTCCTTGAGC
>JBOHDW010000215.1:0-3754 GCA_050700795.1 Nocardioidaceae bacterium
CCTCCGCGCCGCGGCGCAGCAGCGCCCGCAACCGCGCGAGGAGTACGACGAACGAGAACGGCTTGGTCAGGTAGTCGTCGGCCCCGTAGTCGAGCCCGTCGGCCTGGTCGTACTCGCCGTCCTTGGCCGACAGCATCAGGATCGGGACCCAGTTGTTCTCGGTGCGCAGGGTGCGGACCACGTCGTACCCGGACATGCGGGGCAACATCACGTCGAGCACCACGGCGTCGTACGTCTCGAGGCGGGCCCGGTCGAGGCCGGTCGGGCCGTCGGCCGCGAGGTCGACGGTGAACCCCTCCGCACCCAGACCCCGCCTGAGGGCCTGCGCGAGCCGGGCCTCATCCTCCACGACGAGCAACCGCACCCGCCCAGCCTGACACGACCGGCTGAGCGGGCGCACAGGTTCTCAGCGTTCTCACAGTGCCCGGAGGTCATGATGGGGCCATGAACCTCTTCCGAACCCGTCCCGGCCTGCGCTGGGCCGTTCCCGCCGTGGCCGCGGTCCTGCTGACCGGTACCGGCGCCACCGTGACGGCGATCTCCGCCGCCGCGCGATCGGGGCTGCCGCCGCGCTCGGCCGCCCAGCTTCTGGTGGACGTCCAGAACGCCCGCGTGCACGGCCTGTCCGGCACGGTCGTGGAGACCACGGATCTGGGGCTGCCCTCGATACCCGGTGTCGGGGACGGCGGCGACTCCGGCCTCATGTCGCTGATCTCCGGCTCGCACACGTTGCGGCTCTGGTACGCCGGCCCGCGGCAGATGCGGCTGGCGCTGCTCGGCTCGTTCGGTGAGTCGGACATCATCCGCAACGGTTCGGAGCTGTGGAGCTGGTCGAGCACCACCCGGAGCGCCACCCACGAGAAGCTCGCCCCGAAGGCGCACAAGGCGGGCGCGGCCGCACCGTCGGCACCGTCGTCCGCGCTGCCGGGTGTGTCGGGAATGACTCCCCAGCAGATGGCGGAGGCCGCCCTGTCGGCGATCACCCCCACCACGAGTGTCAGCACCGACGGGACCGCCACGGTGGCGGGCCGCTCGGCCTACGAGCTCGTCTTGCAGCCCCGGAGCGCGAACTCGCTGATCGGGTCGGTCCGGGTCGCCATCGACGGAGCCACCCACATCCCGACCCGCGTGCAGGTCTTTGCGCGCAACGCCACCTCCCCGGACATCGAGGTCGGCTTCACCTCGTTCTCGCCGCACACCCCGGACGCCTCGGTGTTCGGCTTCAACCCGCCCCCGGGCACCAAGGTCACCAAGGGCAGCCCCCTGAGCTCGCTCGGCTCGTCAAGCGGAGCAAGCCGGGCACCCACCGGCGCGACGCCGAAGGCGCCCACCGCCAAGGTGGCCCCCCGGGTCGTCGGCTCCGACTGGACCACGGTCCTGGTGGCCGGATCGCCGGCGATGGCCGGCCCCGGTGGTGGGGCCTCGGGCGAGCTCGGAAGCGTGCTGCAGACCCTGCCCAGGGTGTCCGGTTCGTGGGGGAGCGGCAGGCTGCTCTCCGGAACCCTGTTCTCCGTGCTGCTGACCAACGACGGCCGGATCGCGATCGGCGCGGTGCCCCCGCGGCTGCTGTATCACGCGCTGGCGGCCCGGTGACGGCCCGGTGACGGCCCAGTGACGGCGCCGGCCGAGGGAGCCGGCGCCGCCGTCGCGACGTTCGACCTCACGAAGCGGTTTCGCCACCAGGTCGCGGTGGACGGCATCGACCTGCTCGTGCCCACGGGCGCGGTCTACGGGTTCCTCGGCCCGAACGGCTCCGGCAAGACCACCACGATCCGGATGCTGCTCGGGCTGATCTCGCCGACGGCGGGCCGGGTGCAGCTCCTCGGCGAACCGATGCCGGGAGGCGCCGGGCGCTCCCTGCCCCGCGTTGGCTCACTGGTCGAGGGGCCGGCGTTCCACCCCTACCTCTCGGGCCGGGCGAACCTGGCCAGGCTGGACGCGGCCGACCGGGAGGCGGACCCGGCCACGGCGGCGACTCGCATCGACGCCGCCCTCGACCGGGTCGGCCTGCTGGCGGCGGCCCGCAAGCGCTATCGCGCCTACTCGTTGGGCATGCGGCAGCGGCTCGCGATCGCGGCCGCGCTCCTCCGTCCCAGGGACCTGCTCGTCCTCGACGAGCCCACGAACGGGTTGGACCCCCAGGGCACCCGGGAGGTGCGCAACTTGGTCGGCGGGCTGGCCGCGGACGGCACGAGCGTGCTGGTCTCGAGCCATCTTCTCGCCGAGGTCGAGCAGGTCTGCACCCACCTCGGAGTCATGCATCTCGGGCGGCTGGTCGCCCAGGGGACGGTCACCGAGCTGATGGGCGGCCTGACGCCCCAGGCGCGGGTGCTGACCGACCGCCCCCAGGACGCCGCCCGGGTGATGCGCCAGCTCGGGATGAGCGACGTGGTCGTGGACCCGACCGGGGCGGTGGGCACGCTCGGGCAGGTGCCGCCCGAGAAGGTGGTGGCCGCCTGTGTCGACGACGGGATCTCCGTGCTCGGCTTCCATGTCGGCCAGGGCTCCCTCGAGGATGTCTTCGTCTCGCTCACCGGGGAGGGTTTCGATGTCAGCGGTTGAGGTGGCGACGCCGGAGCGGCGTACCCCACCGGTGTCCACCCGGTTCTTCCGCTCCGAGATCGGGCTGATCTTCGGTCGTCGGCGTAACCTGGCCGGGTTGCTCATCCTTGCGGGCGTCCCGATCCTCATCGCGATCGCGGTCAAGTTGTCGTCGCCGCACTCCGATCGCGGGGGGCCTAGCTTCTTCTCGTCGATCACCGAGAACGGGCTGTTCGTCGCGCTCGCGTCGCTCACCATCGAGATGGGCCTCTTCCTGCCCCTGGCCATCGCGGCGATCTCGGCGGACGCCGTGGCCGGCGAGGCCAACCAGGGGACCTTGCGCTATCTGTTGACGGTGCCGGTACGCCGCAGCCGGCTGCTTGCGGTGAAGTACCTGTCGATCGTGGTGTTCGCCTTCGTCGCCTGTCTGGTCGTCACGGTGACCGGCGTGGTCGCCGGGCTGGTGCTTTTCGGCGGCGGCAAGATGACGCTGCTCTCGGGGGTCCAGATCGGCTTCCTCCCGGGACTGGGGCGGGTGCTGCTTGCCACCGGCTACCTGGCGATCGGGATCGCCTCGCTGGGGGCCGTCGGCCTGTTCATCTCGACGCTGACCGAGCAGCCGATCGGGGCGACGATCGCGATCGTGGTGTTCAGCACGTCGAGCTTCATCCTCGACACGATCCCGCAGGTGTCCTGGCTGCACCCGTACCTGATCACCCATCACTGGACGGCGTTCGGGGACCTGTTCCGATATCCCATCGCGTGGACCGGGGTCCAGCACGGGGTCTACGTCGCGGTGGCCTACGCCGTGATCTTCGGTCTGGCCGCCTGGGCCCGCTTCGACGGCAAGGACATCACCAGCTGACGGGTGTCCGCCGGGCGGGGGGCGGGTCGCATATCCTCCCCAGGTGACCAGACGGATCGCGTTGCTGACCAACCCGACCGCCGGTGGCGGCCGGGGGAGGCGATCGGCGACCGTCGCGCTCCATCGGCTGCGCGAGGCCGGGTTCGACGTGGCCGACCTGGTCGGCGCGGATGCGACCGAGGCGGCGCGGCTGGCCCGGCAGGCCGTCGAGGACGGGGTCGAGGCCCTGGTGGTCTGCGGTGGTGACGGGATGGTCCATCTCGGGGTCCAGGCGGTCGCGGAGACCACCACGCCCCTGGGGATCATCCCGGCGGGCACCGGGAACGATGCGGCCCGCTACCTCGGCAT
>JBOHDW010000216.1:0-9878 GCA_050700795.1 Nocardioidaceae bacterium
GGTCGCGGCCGGCACCATCAACACGGTGGTGGGGTCGGGGACGTTGATCACGTTCCCGACCCTTCTCGCGATCGGGGTCCCCCCGGTCACGGCGAACGTCTCGAACACGATCGGGCTGGTGCCCGGCTCCGTCTCCGGTGCCATCGGGTACCGGCGGGAGTTGGCCGGGCAGCTGCCCCGGCTGCTGCGGTTCGGCGTGATGTCGCTGGTCGGTGGCGTGATCGGTGCGGTGCTCCTCCTGGTGCTTCCGTCGGGCGCCTTCGACGCCGTCGTACCGACGTTGATCCTCCTGGGCTGCCTGCTGGTCCTCTTCCAGCCGATGATCACCCGCCGGGTGGAGTCCCGGGCGGCGGTGCGCGGTCGTTCCCGGCCGGAGCACGGCGCCGCCTGGGTGTACCTCGCGATCGGCGCGGCCGGGGTGTACGGCGGTTACTTCGGTGCCGCGCAGGGGGTGCTGCTGATGGCGATCCTGGGGATCGGGCTGAGCAAGACCATGCAGCGCAACAACGCCGCGAAGAATGTGCTGGCCGGCCTGGTCAACCTGGTCGCCGCGCTGGTCTTCATCGCGGTGGCCCACGTGGACTGGACGGTCGTGCTCTTGATCGCGGTCGGGGCGACCATCGGGGGACAGCTCGGAGCGACCGTGGGCCGACGCCTGCCCCCCGTGGCGCTGCGAGTCTTCATCGTGGTGGTCGGGGTGGCCGCGCTGGCCCGCTTCCTGCTGGCCTGACCCACACGCCCGCTCAGTCGGTGAAGGTGAGCGCCCGGAAGCGGTCGATCAGCTCCGGCTCCGGTTGGGCCAGCTCGACCCGGCCGTAGAGCCAGAGCAACAGGTCCGAGGCCGTTCCCTCGACCGCCGGCCCGGGAGACGGGTCGGACTCCCAGCTGAGGGTGCCTGGGCGCTCGTCGTCGCGCACCCGCCAGCCGTCACCGGTGTCGGTGGCGCGCAGCAGGAGGGTGCCCCCCAGAGAGCCGCCCGGTGGGTCGTCGGGGTCCTCGGGGCTGGGCACGGAGAACGAGAGGAACTCGTCGATCGAGTCGACGGCAACCTCAGGAGCGATGCTCATGGGCAGCCCGGCCGCGTGGGCGGCGTCCCAGTGGTGGACCGCGGCCTCCTGCACCTGGTGACGGGTGATGAAGGCGACGTTCTGCTGCCAGCCCGCCCACGTCCAGCACGCCGCGGTCTGGTCCGCGGCGCCCAGCACCGTGACGAGACGGTCCGCACCGGCCTCGAAGGCATCGATGAGCCCCTCGTCGGCTGGTCGAGGCGGACGCAGCGTGTCGTCGGGCGGGGCGTCCAAGAGGTCGCGGGCGATGGTCGCCCAGAACCAGTGCACCTCGCTCAGGTGCCAGACGAGGTCGGCGACATCCCAGTCGGGGCACTTCTCAATGCGGGTCCGCGGGTCCGCACGGCGGGCAGCCTCGGCGAAGCCCCGGCTGTGGGTGGCGATCGCGTCGGTGCAGTCGGTCGTGGTCAGCCTCATGTCTCCGAGGCTAACCGCCACCGTCGACGTACGCGTGGTGCCAGCGGGAGATCTCGTCGAAGGCCCGCTTGCGGACCGGGGCGACGGACAGCGTCACATCGTGGAGGGCGCCCTCGATCGAGACGAGCGTCACATGCCTGGCGAGCTTGGGGGCCCATCGGCGGATCTGCTCGACGTCGAGGACGATGTCGGTGGTGGAGCACGAGTCGTCGTAGCTCTTGGGGTGGCCGCTGGCGCCCGAGGTCAGGACCAGGACCGGAACGGTCAGGGCGAGGCCACGGTGGGCGCGCGCGTGGCCCCGGCGTACGGCGCGCAGCCAGCCGGCATAGACCGGCCAGGACTGGATCGGCTTCCAAGCCGGGTCGAACTCCCACTCGCCCCGATGGTCGCGGTGCAGGCTCTGGGCGTAGAAACCGGAGACGTCTCGGGGGATCGCCAGATAGGGACGCCGCGCCCCGATCTGGTCGATCGCCTTCGTGCCGGCGGTGCGGAGCAACAGGCTGCCGTGGAGGTCCAGCCAGGGCGCGTTGAGCACCATTCCCGCGAGGGCCGGCCGTCGGTCGTGTGCCCAGAGCGGCATCACCAGCCCTCCGGTCGAATGGGCGGACACGAGGAGCAGGTCGTGTCCGTCGCGCTCGGTGATCAGCCGGTAGGCCTCGTCGATCTCCTCGTAGTACGTCGCGAGGTCGCCGACGTAGTTGGGAGTCTGGTGGGGGCGGAGCGAGCGGCCGTACTTCCTCAGGTCGAGGGCGTAGAAGTCGTATCCGAGGCCGACCCAGTAGTCGGCCGCGACGGTCTGGAAGAAGTAGTCGGCGAACCCGTGCACGTGGAGCACCGCCCGGTTCGTCGTACCGCTGGCGGCGCGGCGGGACACCAACGTGGCCACCACCTGCCCCTCGTCGTCGTCGGCGAGGGTGAGGGTCTCGGCGTGGTACGGCGACCCGAGTACGTCGACGACAGCTTCCTGGGGGTTCACCCCGACATCCTCGCAAAGGGTCACGGGGTGAGGTAGCCGTGGTGGGTCAGGCGGGCTCGTCGCGGGACAGGACTTCCTCGGTCAGGGCCTGGCGCAGGTCGGAGGCGAGCCCGCGCAGCGGCTCCTGCTTCCGCATCTCCTCCTCGAACGCCTGCCGGTCGGTCACCCCGACGAGCGCGCTGCGCAGGCTGAGGAGGGCCTCGCGGATCTCCTCGGACATCACCAGGCCGCCTTGCGCGTAGTACCAGTTGGTGATCTCGGCGGCGATCTTCTTGCGGGTCTCGTCGTCCGGAGGGTCGCGGCCGTCGACGGACAGCGGTTCGAGGATCTGGAACATCGCCTGGTACTCGCTGAGCCGGACCTGGTGCAGGGCCGAGCGGTACTCCTGCCTGGACTGCATGCGTTGGACCGTCATCGCGGCGAAGGCCGAGGTGCCGGCCGCGACCAGGGCCGCCGCGACCGCGGCCCAGTCGGTGGCAGAGCTCATGGGGTCACGGTCCGCCGACGGGCCCTCCGGGTCAAGATCTGGTCCCCGGGTCACGCGCCCGGCCGGTCCAGGTCATGCGGTTTGGTCCCCAACCGGAAGGATTCGCGTCCCGAACATGTGGTTCGTGACCATTCGAAGAGGGTTCGTTGGGGATTGTCGGACCGTTGCGCTCGATATGGGGTGCCGTGGCCGGAAGGGGCGCCGTACCCCCGTCGAATGGGCGCAAACAGCATGTTCGAGCCCTGATCGGTGCGGTTGGGGACCAAACCGCAAGATCTCCGGGCACCCGGAGGCTGGGTACGCCGGGAGGCTGGGTACGCCGGAGGCCGAGCCACCGGGTACCGGGAGGGATCAGTGCTGGTAGGTGCCCATCACAATCGCCCGGGCGAGCGTCTTGAACACCAGGTTGAACGACACCACCGCCGCGGAGGCGTCGGAGTCGACCCCCAGCGCCTCCTCGCCCACCGCATGCACCACGAAGTAGTACCGGTGCACCTGGTCGCCCTCGGGCGGGGCCGCGCCCATGAACCCCTGCGCGCCGCCGTCGTTGCGGCACATGAATGCGCGGCCCGGCAGCGATGCACCCTCGGCCCCTGCTCCCGCGTCGAGCGAGGTCACGTCGGCCGGCAGGTCCACGAGCACCCAGTGCCAGAACCCCGACGGGGTCGGTGCATCGGGGTCGAAGCAGGTCACCGTGAAGCTCTTGGTGCCGGACGGGGCGCCGGACCAGGACAGCTGGGGGGAGGTGTTACCGGCGGCGGCGACCTGGTCCTGTTTCAGCGGCTGACCGGGGGAGACGTCGGCACTGGTGACCGTGAAGGAGGGCACCGCGGGGAGCAGGTCGTACGGATCGGGCTTGGCCGGGCGGTCGAGGCTCATGGCTCCGAGGTTAGTACCGACCGCGCTCCCTCCGCGGACGGGCCGCCGGACGACCCGCGGCACGGGCGACAATGGTGCGGTGACCGATGTCGCGGACCCGCCCCCGTATCCCTCCGGCCTCCGGTTGGCGGGCCGCCGGGTTCTCGTGGTCGGGGGCGGCCGGGTGGCGCAACGGCGCATCCCCGGGCTGCTCACCGCCGGCGCCGTGGTCGACCTGGTGTCGCCGGCGACCACGCCGGCAGTCGAGGGGCTGGCCGGCTCCGGAGCGATCACCTGGGTACGACGCCCCTTCGAGCCCGGCGACCTGGCCGGGGCGTGGTACGTCATCGCGGCCACAGACGACACGGACACCAACGCGGAGGTCAGTCGGCTGGCCGAGACGGAACGGATCTTCTGCGTGCGCAGCGACGAGGCCCTCGGCGGTACGGCGTGGACCCCCGCGACCGGACGTCACGCCGGGGTGACGGTCGCCGTGCTGGGCAACCGTGAACCTCGCCGCAGCGCCGCGATCCGCGACGGGGTGATCGCCGCACTCCGCGAGGGCAGGATCTCCGAGCACGTTCCCGAGCGGACGCCGGGCGTCGTACTCGTGGGTGGGGGTCCGGGCGACCCGGAGCTGGTGAGCCTCGCCGGACGACGGGCACTGAGCGAGGCCGACGTGGTGGTCGCGGACCGGCTCGCGCCGTCCGAGTTGCTCGACGAGCTCTCCGCCGACGTCGAGGTCGTCGACGTCGCGAAGCTCCCGCGCGGCCGGGCCACCGCGCAGGAGGCGATCAACGCACTGCTGATCGACCGGGTCCGCCGGGGCAAGCGAGTGGTCCGGCTCAAGGGCGGAGACCCGTTCGTGTTCGGCCGCGGGTTCGAGGAGGCGCTCGCCTGCGCCGAGGCGGGGGTGCCCTGGTCGGTGGTCCCCGGCGTGACAAGCGCGATCGGAGTGCCCGCCCTGGCCGGGATCCCGGTAACCCACCGCGGGGTGGCTCATGAAGTGACCATCGTCTCCGGACACCTGCCCCCGGGGGACCCGGACTCGCTCGTCGACTGGACGGCCGTGGGTGGGCTCCGAGGCACCCTCGTCCTGCTGATGGCGGTACAGAACCTGCCCGTCATCGCCGCGCGCCTCCTCGAGGCCGGACGATCCGCCTCGACCCCGGTCGCGGCGATCAGCGACGGAACCCGTCCCGGCGAGCGCCGGGTGTTCAGCACGCTGGGCGAGATCGGTTCCGCCGCCATCGAGAGCCCGGCGGTCGTCGTCATCGGCGACGTGGTCGAGGTCGCTCGCCGAGCCCTCGGCTGATGGTCAGGCTGATCGAGGTCGAGGAGCCCGGTGACGAGCGGCTCGCCGACTACCGTGACCTGCGCGACGTCGAGCTGCGCAAGCACGTCGAGGCCGAGCACGGCCTGTTCCTGGCCGAAGGGGAGAAGGTGGTCCGGCGCGCCGTCGAGGCCGGGTTCGAGGCCCGCTCGTTCCTGATGGCGCCCCGGTGGCTCGATGGCCTCGCCGACGTGCTGGACCGGTCGGAGGCGCCGTGCTACGTGGTCAGTGAGGCGCTCGCGGAGCGGGTCACCGGGTTCCACGTCCACCGCGGCGCCCTGGCCTCCCTCGTACGCCGCCCGCTGCCCACGGTCGAGGAGGTGCTTTCGGGTGCGCGCACGGTCGTCGTCCTCGAGGACATCGTCGACCACACCAACGTCGGGGCGATCTTCCGCTCCGCCGCGGGACTGGGCGTGGACGGCGTACTCCTGGCGCCCCGGTGCGCGGATCCGCTCTACCGCCGGTCGGTCAAGGTCGCGATGGGTGCGGTCTTCGACGTTCCGTACACCCGCCTCGAGGACTGGTACGACGCGCTGTCGTACGTGGCTTCCTGGGGGTTCACGACCGTCGGGCTGACGCTGGCCGAGGACGCCGTACCCATCGAGGCGGCGGTGCACGCACTCGACAAGGTCGCGTTGGTGTTCGGCTCCGAGGGACACGGTCTGTCCGACCATTGGGAGCGGATGGCGCAGAGGCGGGCGGTGATCGCGATGAGCAAGGGCGTCGACTCCCTTAACGTGGCCGCAGCCGCCGCGGTCGCCTGCTACGTGGCGGCGGGCAGGGGCCAGGAGTCGGGATAGTCGGCCTTCAGGGCGTCGGCCTCCTTGAAGAGGCGTTTGCGGGCCCGACGGTTCAGCCGGTCGCCGAACACGGTGCCGTAGCAGTGGTCGGTCTCGTGCTGCAGGCACCGGGCGAGCAGCCCGTTCCCGCGGTAGCTGACCGGCTCGCCGTCCAGGCCCTGGCCGTCCACCCGGGCGAACTCGGGCCGGGCGCACTCGATGTAGGCGCCGGGCAGGGACAGGCAGCCCTCGTCCGAGTCGTCCAGCGTCCGGTCGCGCCCCTCCGGCAGGAACAGCTCCGGGTTGCACACGACCCCCTGATGGCGCTGGTCCGAGTCGTCGGGGCAGTCGAAGACGAAGACCGCCCGGTCGACCCCGATCTGGCAGGCGGCCAGGCCGACCCCCTCGGCGGCGTACATGGTGGCGACCAGGTCGGCCACCAGGGAGCGCAGCCCCTCGTCGAACGCGGTGATGGGCTCCTGCCGGCGGTGCATGACGGGGGCACCCCACCGGGTGATCGGGTGCACCGTGCCGCCGCCGGGCAGTACCTCGGACATGCGGGCGATGGTAACGGGCAGTCATGTCATTGGTGCTGTCAGGATGGTGTGATGACGGTTCCCCGCATCGTCCTCAACAACGGCACCGAGATCCCGCAGTTGGGCTTCGGCGTCTGGCGGGTGCCCCACGACGCCACCCACGCCGCGGTGAGCGCCGCCCTGAAGGCGGGGTATCGGCACATCGACACGGCGAAGCTCTACGCGAACGAGGATGCGGTCGGGGCGGCGATCCGCGACTCGGGGCTCGCTCGCGAGGCGGTCTTCGTGACCACGAAGGTCTGGAACGACGATCAGGGGTACGACGCGACGCTGCGCGCGTTCGACGCGAGCATGCGCGGGCTCGGCTTCGACGTGCTCGACCTGTACCTCATCCACTGGCCGGTGGCCGGGAGGGGCCTCGCGGGGGAGACCTGGCGGGCCATGGAACGGCTCCACCTCGACGGCCGGGTCCGGGCGATCGGGGTGTCGAACTTCAAGCCCGACCACCTGAGCGCACTCCTGAATACCGCGCAGGTCGTCCCCGCGATCAACCAGGTCGAGCTGCACCCCTACCTGCAACAACATGACACCCGGGCGGTGAACGCCGAGCACGGCATCGCCACCGAGGCGTGGAGCCCGCTCGCCCGCGGTGGGGTGTTGCTCACCGACCCCGTGATCGGAGGCATCGCCGCGAAGCACGACCGGACACCGGCCCAGGTCGTGCTGCGGTGGCACCTGCAGCTCGGCACCGTCGCGATCCCGAAGTCGGTGACCCCCGCGCGCATCGAGGAGAACTTCGACGTGTTCGGCTTCGACCTCGACGAGGAGGAGATGGCCGCGGTGGCCGCCCTCGATCGTGGCGAGCGCACCGGCCCGGACCCGGACCGGATCAGCTGACCCGACGGGCCCCTTCGGACGGTTCCGCCACCAGGAACTCCGGCGCCACCCACCCGGTGTCGGCGAACCTGGTGGCCACGGCGGCTGCCGTCTGATCGACCCGCTCCTCGCTCACGAGCGCGATGGCGGAGCCTCCGAAACCGCCGCCGGTCATCCGAGCCCCCAGCGCCCCCTCGTCCAGAGCGGTCTCGACGACCGCGTCGAGCTCGGGCACGGAGAGCTCGAAGTCGTCACGCATCGACCGGTGCGACGCGGTCAGGCTCCTGCCGAGTCCGGCCAGGTCCCCGGCCCGCAACAGCTCGACCACCTCGTCGACCCTGGCCATCTCGGTGAAGACGTGGCGCGCCCGGCGTCGTACCCGACCGGAAAGCCTGGTCAGCGCGGCCTCCGGATCGACGACGTCGCGGAGCAGGGGTACCCCGAGGGTGCGCGCCGCCTCCTCGCAGTCGGCTCGCCTCGAGCCGTAGCCGCCGTCGGTCAAACGGTGGGACACGTTCGTGTTCACCACGAGAAGGACGTGACCCGGGGTGCGCCAGGCCACCTGCTCCGTGCTCCAGTCGCGGCAGTCCACCAGCAGCGCGTGGCCGTCCCGGGCGAGCAGGGAGACCGTCTGGTCCATCCCTCCGGTAGGGGCGCCGGCGACCTCGCGTTCGGCGCGCATGCACGCCTCGGCCAGCGAGCGGCGGTCCAGGTCAGCGGCGACCGCCAGCGCCACCGCGCACTCGAGGGCGGCGCTGCTCGACAACCCGGCACCGATCGGCACGGTGCTCTCGACGACCAGGTCGGTGCCCGGGATCGACCGACCCCGTTCGGCAAGCGCCCACAAGACCCCCACGGCGTATGCCGCCCAGCCATCGACCTGTCCGGGCCCGAGGGCACCAAGCGAACCGGTGAAGTGCTCGCCGCGGCTCGAGACGGTCACCCGGGCGTCGTCGCGGCGGCCGAACGCCACGTAGGTGGCATGGGGGAGCGCGATCGGCAGGCACCGTCCCCCGTTGTAGTCGATGTGCTCGCCGATCACGTTGACCCGGCCGGGGGCGGCGCAGACACCGTCCGGCGGCCGTCCGTGCCGACCCTCGAACGTGGTTGCGGCGGCTCTCCCGAGCGTCTCGACGGAACCGGGGTCGAGCCAACGGGCGCGCGTCATCTCGTCTGGTCGTCCGCGCGGTCATCGTCGCTGAGACGGCCGTGCAGGTGCTCGTCGTGCCAGCGCGCGTCGGCGTACCGGAAGGACTGCCGAAGGGTGCCTTCAAGCGGGTAGCCGGCGGCCCGGGCGACCAAGCAGGAGGCCCCGTTCTCGACCGCGTGGTAGAGGTACACGCGATGCAGCCCAATGAGGTCGAATGCGAACCGGGTCGCTGCCGTGACGGCTTCGACGGCCCGACCCTGGCGCCTGGCCCACGGCGCGATCCAGTACCCGATCTCGGAGTCCTCCTGGGCGGGATCGATCTTGTGCAGCGACACCGACCCCACCAACCGGTCCTCGGTGTCGGCGACCGCCCAGGACGCGTGCCAGGTCGAGCTCCAGTCGTTGCGCGCGTCGATGAACTCTGCCACCGACCCCGGGTCGGCCCCGGTGGGGTTCCAGCGGGCGATCTCCGCGTCCGCAAAGGCGATGAGCAGGCCGGGGATGTCGGCCGGGGCGAACTCCCGAAGCACCATCCTGGGAGTCTCGATGCGGACGGGCTTGTCCTGGAGGGCGATCGGCACGCGGCCAGCCTAGGGGTGCCCTGGCGGGTCGGAGGCCAACCGCTCGGAGGCCAGGGTGGTTGCCGAGGAACTGGCGATCTGGTTGCCGGTGACGGCGCAGAGGAAGGCGTCACGGTCGAGGGTGAGGGTGCGCAACCGCGTTTGCGCGATGATGGTGGCCGTTCTCGGGCCGTCGTGCAGCAACGCGATCTCCCCGAAGCAGTCCCCGGGCCCGACCCCGGCCTTCGGTATCCCGTTGACCACGACGTCGGCGGTGCCCCCCTCGACGATGTGGAAGCGGTTGCCCGGGTCGCCCTGACGCATCACCACGTCGCCCGCGGCGTACTCCTGTGGCTCGAGCACGGACGCCAGCCCTTCGACGATCATCAGGGGCAGCGGGGCGAACATCGGCAGCCGTCGCATCAGCTCGAGCTGCGGGCCCGGGCGGGGGAGGTCGCGGTCGACGCGCGCGAACCGGGCGGCGTACAGCAGCGCCAGCACCAGGATCGCCGCCCCGATGAAGCCGAAGGCCCGACGGGCACCGAGCAGATGCAGCAGCCACGGGGCGCTCACGGAGCCGGCCCCGACCCCGATCACCACCAGCAGTTCCAGTGCGCCGAGGGTGCGGCCGGCCAGCCTCGCTCCGGCGTACCGGGGGAGCAGGGTGAACATCGAGGCGTCCTCGAAGGCGTTGCCGAACCCGATCAGCAGCATCGCGAGGTAGGCGACTCCGGCAGTGGGCCACACGGCGACCACGAGCAGGGGGACGCCCCAGAGAACGACACCGCCGACGAAGCTGCGTCCGAGGCTGGTGGCCCGGATGACGAGCACACCCAGGA
>JBOHDW010000217.1:0-3344 GCA_050700795.1 Nocardioidaceae bacterium
CCCACAACCCGCGGATTAAAAGTCCGCTGCTCTGCCAGTTGAGCTAGAGGCCCTGACCGCTGGACCACAGTATCGGGGCACGGCCGCGAGCCGAGCGGCCACGAGTCCCTCGGCCCATGCGCCACGAGGGGTTGCTCGCCGGGCATTGACAGTGGTCCGGCCCCGAGGTCTAGTCTCCAAACGCACCGCTCGGCCGCCACAACCGTTGTGCAGCCGCTTCGAGGGGGGACCTCATGATCAGCCTTTCCGCGCGCCGTCGGCACGGCCGTACCCTGCCCGTCGTGGTCGCCGCCACCACCGCGATCCTGACCATCTCCGCCGGAGCCGCCGCGGCCGGGACGCACGCCGCCACCAAGAGCGATCGGGTGACCGTGCCCCAGTCCGGCACCGCACCGCTCGCCGCGGGCAAGGAGCTCGGCACGACCGCCGACAGTACGCCGATGAGTGTCTCGATCATCTTGCGCTCACCCCGTCTTCGGCAGCTGGAGAGCAGGGTCGCGGCCGGTTGGCGCGGCCGGTTCCTGTCGACCAGGCAGTTCGCCTGGGAGTACGGCCAGAGCCCGTCGGTGGTCGCGGGCATCGAGCGATACCTGCACGGCTTCGGCATCACCACCCAGGGCTACGCCGATCGCCTCGACATCTCCGCCAGCGGCACGGTCGGAGAGTTCAACCAGGCGTTCGGCGTGTCACTGCGGAACTACCGGGTGAAGGAGCCCAGCGCGTCCGCGAGGGGGCACGCGCACTACGCCACCGTCCACGGCACCCTGGACGCCCCGACCATGCCGCGGCGGTACGGCGGGGCGATCCTCGCGATCATGGGGCTGAGCAGCTACAGCCCGTTCAGCTCCCAGGCCGTTGCCTCCACCCATCACCGGGTCAACGCGGTGAAGAAGACGTCGAACGGGATCCCGGCGGGCAACGGGCTGTCCCCGGAAGACTTCGTGAATCAGTACCACCTGGCACCGCTGGAGCACCACGGCGCTCTGGGGCAGGGCCAGACCATCGGCATCGTGACGCTCGCCGCGATCGACCCCGCCACGCCGTACGCCTTCTGGAACGACGTCCTCGGGCTCAACGTCGCCACCAACCGGCTCACCATCGTCCCGGTCGACGGCGGCTCGCCCGGGCCGAGCGCGGACGACGGAAGCGACGAGACCGACCTCGATGTCGAGCAGTCCGGCGCGATCGCTCCCCGGGCGAAGATCAGGCTCTACGAAGCGCCGAACACCGACCCCGGCTTCACCGACGCGTTCTTCGCGGCGGCCTCCGACAACATCGCCGACACCATCTCGGTCAGCTGGGGAGAGTCGGAGACGGTGATCCGCCAGGCCATCGCGTCGGGCACCGAGCCGGCCGCGTTCGGGGCGGTCTACGACGAGGTCTTCGCCGAGATGGGCGCCCAGGGCCAGTCGGACTTCGCCGCGGCCGGCGACTCGGGCTCCTACGACGACGTCTACGAACTCGGGACGACCGAGCTGGTCGTGGACTCGCCTGCCGCCAGCCCCTACATCACCTCGGCCGGCGGGACGACCCTGCCCGGGCTCCAGCAGTACGGCGACGGGAACGGCGGGACCATCAGCATCGACATCCCCTCGGAGCGCGCCTGGAGCTGGGACTACTTCTTCCCCTTCTGGCAGCAGTTCGGGTACTCCGACGAAGCCAGTAACGTCGCGGACAACCTGGGCGGCGGCGGGGGCGGATACAGCGTGATGGAGCCGCGGCCGTCGTACCAGCGCCACGTCTCGGCGTTCCATGACCGCGGCTACCTGACGCCGACGGCCTTCCAGGAGATCGCGCCGGGGCTGAGCGAACCGACCAGCTTCCTGTTCGCGCCGACCCCGGCGCTCGGGTCGGGGTACAAGAGCCGGGGACGCGCGGTCCCCGACCTCTCGACGAACGCCGACCCGCAGACCGGGTACGCCGTCTACGACCCGACCCTGTTCGCCTCGACCGGCGGCTACGCGCAGTACGGCGGCACGAGCTTCGTCGCGCCGCAACTGAACGGTGCCACCGCGGTGATCAACAGTGCGGTCGGCCACCGGGTGGGGTTCTGGAACCCGCGGATCTACTCGTTCGCCGACTCCTGGCACTCGCCGTTCACGCCGCTGAACAGCACCCAGGTCTACTCCGGGGTGAACTACCTGTCGGACACGTCGGCCACCGGGGTGACCACTGCGGTCCCCGGCGAGTTCAGCAACAACAACCTTTACTACACCGGCAAGCGGGGCGCCGACTGGAACCCGGCGACGGGGCTGGGCGTCCCGGACCTGACCGCGCTGGCGTACAGCTTCGCGGGGCACCACCGGTAGCCGGGGCCGCCGCCGGCTTGGCCGACGGTGTCAGGCTGGGCGGCGGAGCACACGTTGTTGTACAGATGGCTCGCGGTCGGCGTGATCGGCCTGCACTTCGGCTACCTGGCCTACCTGATCGCCGGAGGCTTCGTGGCGTGGCGCTGGCCACGGACCATCTGGCTGCACTTGGCCGCGGTCGTGTGGGCGATGCTGTCGGTGGGCCTCCACGTCAAGTGCCCGCTGACCTGGCTGCAGAACCAGCTGCGCACGCTGGGTGACCGGCCCCCGCTCGCGACGAACTTCATCGGCACCTACGTCCGCGGCGTCTTCTACCCCGCCCACCACGAGACGCTGACCCAGGTGGCGGTGGCGTGTGTGATCGTCGTCTCCTGGGCCGGCCTGGCGTACCGGCGGGTCCGCTCCCGAGCCTGACCTCCCGCGCACGGGTTTCGGGCTCCGCGGTCGTGCCGGGCCGACTGTTTTGCCCCGTTTATCCCCTGCGGCTCGGAATCGGGGCCGGGAGTTGGTAGGCTCCCCGCAGCAGCAGGTGCGCAAGTTCCAGCAGGTCAACCCCGCAGGAGTTTGTGTCCGGCGGCGGGTTTCTCTTGAGTTGCTTACGCGCTTCGAGGGGGCACGGCGTTTTACCTGCACCTGTTGTGGGGCCGCCGAGGTGGCGGCCTCTCGCCCCGTTAGTAGGAGTAAGTGAGCATGGCTCAGGGCACTGTCAAGTGGTTCAACGCCGAGAAGGGTTTCGGCTTCATTGCGCAGGAGGACGGCGGAGACGACGTCTTCGTGCACTACTCGGCGATCCAGACCCAGGGCTACAAGTCCCTGGACGAGAACCAGAAGGTCGAGTTCGACGTCACGCAGGGCCCGAAGGGTCCCCAGGCGGAGAACGTCCGCGCGCTCTGATCGCGGAAGCGCGTATCTAGAGCAGGTGCCGGGCTTCCCGCCCGGACCGCAACCGAGAAAGGGCCTCACCTCGCGGTGAGGTCCTTTCCGTTTGTCCGCGACAGCGGCTATTTTCTGGTTTGGAGGGGCTCGGGGCGGGGA
>JBOHDW010000218.1:0-3029 GCA_050700795.1 Nocardioidaceae bacterium
GAGCACATCGGTCCGGTTCCCCGCGGCCGGGAGCCTCACGTCGGTGGTTCGGCCATGAACGGGCGCACCTCGACCGGCAGCAGGCAGGCGGCCGAGCCGCGGCGGGCCAGCTCGAGCGCCTCGTCGAGGTCCGCGGCCTCCACGATCCAGAAGCCACCGAGCTGCTCCTTGGTGTCCACGTAGGGCCCGTCGGTCACCAGCGGCTCGGGGCCGCGGCCGTCGACGACGGTGGCGGTGTCCGCCGGGTGCAGGCCACCGGCGAACACCCAGCTCCCCGACTCCTGGAGCTCCTGGTTGAACGCATCGGTCGCCTGGTAGGACGCCTGCATCTGCTCATCGCTGAGCTCGGGGCCGGTGCCACTGTGATGGACGGCCAACAGGTACACGGTCATCTCTGCATCCTCCTCGAACGGGGGCGGTGCGTCGTCGTACCGCCCATCTTGTCGCTTCACCCCCACGACGAGCGGGCCGGTTCGAATACGACAGCTACGGCGAGAAAACCGGATGGACGTGATGGAGGACAATGGCGGAATGCCCGTCCTGCGCTCCGTCAACGTCGGTATGCCCCAGCCCAAGGAGTGGGCCGGGCTGGGACGCACCTCGATCGACAAACACCCCGAGACGGGTCCGGTCGCGGTGCGCACCCTCGGGCTGGCCGGCGACCAGATCTCCGACACCAAGAACCACGGCGGCGTGGACCAGGCGGTCTACGCGTTCGCCCGCGAGGACCTGGATTGGTGGGAGCGTGAGCTGGGCCGGTCGATCCGCGACGGCCAGTACGGCGAGAACCTCACCACTCAGGGGATCGACGTCAACGAGGCCCTCGTCGGGGAGCGCTGGCGGATCGGGACGGCCCTGTTCGAGCTGGCCAGCGTGCGCATCCCCTGCAACGACTTCAAGGGATGGATGGGCGAGTCCGGCTATGACAACCGGGCATGGGTCAAGCGGTTCACAGAGGCCGGCCGGCCGGGACCCTATCTCCGGGTTGTCGAGGAGGGGGTCCTGCAGGTCGGAGACGCGATCGTCGTGGAGCACCGACCGGGCCACGACGTGACGATCAGCACGCTGTTCCTGGCCCTGACCACCAACGCGGAGCTGCTGCCCAGGCTGTTGCGGGTCGACGGCCTGGTCGCCGAGGCGAGGGCGGCCGCCGAGGCCTACCAAGTGGTCCGGGGGTGATCTAGGTTGACCGTCTACCGGCGAGCCGAGGAAGTGCGATGACCACCAGCAACCATGACCTGACCGTCATCGAGAACCGCGCGCCGAACGTGGGCCGGCAGTTCTTCGACCGGGTGGCCCAGAGCCCCAACCGGGAGGCCTACCGCTACCCGGTCGGCGACGAGTGGGAGTCGCTGACCTGGAGGGAGACCGGGGACCGGGTCCGGACGCTGGCGGCCGGCCTGGTCGCACTCGGCCTCCAGCCGGAGGAGCGGGTCGGCATCGCCTCATCGACCCGCCTCGAGTGGATCCTCGCCGACCTGGCGATCATGGCCGCGGGCTGCGCGACCACGACGGTCTATCCCTCCACGATGGTCGATGACGTGGCCTACATCCTGGGCGACTCGGAGTGCCGGGTGCTGTTTGCCGAGGACGACGAGCAGATCGCGAAGGTCAACGGACACTGGGCGGAGCTGCCGAAGCTGGCCAGGATCGTCACCTTCGACGGTACGACGGACGGCGACCGGGTGATCGGCCTGGAAGACCTGGCGAAGCTGGGCGAGGGCGAGCTGGCCGAGCACCCCGACATCGTCGAGCGACGGATCGATGCGACCACACCGGACTCGTTGGCGACACTGATCTATACCTCGGGCACGACGGGGCGGCCGAAGGGAGTCCGGCTGCTGCACCGGTCATGGACCTATGAAGGAACGGCCGTCCAGGCCCAGGGCTTCCTCACCGAGGACGACCTGCAGTTCCTGTGGCTGCCGCTGGCCCACTCGTTCGGCAAGGTGCTGCTGTCGACCCAGCTCGCCTGCGGGTTCGCGACGGCCGTCGACGGTCGCGTCGACAAGATCATCGACAACCTCGCTGTCGTGCGCCCGACCTTCATGGGGGCGGCACCTCGGATCTTCGAGAAGGCCCACGGCCGGATCGTGACGATGCAGGCCACCGAGGGCGGCGTGAAGGAGAAGCTCTTCAACCGCGCCTTCAAGGTCGGGCTCGAGGTCGACCGACTCCGCCGCGAGGGCGAGCCGGTGCCCTTCGTCCTGGCCCAGCAGCACAGGCTCCTCGACAGGCTCGTGTTCGGCAAGATCCGGGCGCGGTTCGGCGGCCGGGTGCGCTTCTTCATCTCCGGGGCGGCGGCGCTCAACCAGCAGATCGCCGAGTGGTTCCACGCGGCCGGCATCGTGATCCTCGAGGGCTACGGCCTGACCGAGTCCTCCGCCGGCACCATCGTCAACCATCCAGACGCCTACCGGTTGGGCACCGTCGGGCTGGTCATCCCCGGCACGGAGGTGAGGGTCGCCGGCGACGGCGAACTGCTCGTCAAGGGGCCGGGAGTGATGGACGGCTATCACAACCTGCCCGAACAGACCGCCGAGTCGCTCGACGAGGACGGCTGGCTGCACACCGGCGACATCGGAGAGGTCGACTCCGACGGCTTCGTGCGGATCACCGACCGCAAGAAGGACCTGTTCAAGACCTCGGGGGGCAAGTACATCGCACCCTCGGCCATCGAGTCGACGTTCAAGGCGGTCTGCCCCTACGCCAGCCAGTTCTACGTGCACGGCAACGAACGGAACTACTGCGTCGCGCTGATCACCCTTGACCCGGAGGCGATGGCCACCTGGGCGGCCGAGAACGGGATGCCCGGTGCGTCGTACGCCGAGGTGGTGGGCAGCGACGCGGTCAACCAGCTGGTGGAGGGGTACGTCCGGCAGCTGAACGCGCGGCTGAACCGGTGGGAGACGATCAAGAAGTGGCTCCTGATGGATCACGACTTCACCGTCGAGTCGGGGGAGCTGACCCCGTCGATGAAGGTCAAGCGCAACGTCGTCGAGGCGAACTACCGGGACGAGATCGCGGCG
>JBOHDW010000219.1:0-3473 GCA_050700795.1 Nocardioidaceae bacterium
GGGCGGAGCTCACCGCGAACATCGCGGTGAGCAACGCCAGGATAAGCAGCATCGTGGAGAAGAAGGAGTCGACGATCCCGCCCTGACCGGTGTGGTGGAGGTACCTCTCCAGGGTCGGGTTGTCGCGGGCCATCCGATCCATCTGCTTCGACAGCGAGCCGATCGCGGCGGCGAGCAGGAACAGGCCGCAACCCCAGCCGACGATCGCACCGCGCTGCAGCCGCCAGGCCAGCCCGACCGGCCCCGAGAGTCGGCTCGATGCGGTCGCCGGACCCGGCCGGTCGGTGACGAGTCCGGCACCGAGGTCGCGATGGCTCTCGAGCCGGACGCCGATCGCGGTCAGCATCCCGGCGGCCGCGAGGCAGACCAGCACCGGCCACCAGCGGTTCTCCCCCAACGGGTGGGTGGCCTGGGCCCACCCGATCGGCGACAACCAGACCAGCCAGCTGTGCTGCACGTCGCCGACCGCCCGCACCACATAGGCAACGCCGAGGAGCCCGAGCGCCGCGCCCAGCGTCGTACGCCCGTGGCTGAACAGCTGCGCCAGCAGCAGGGTGATCGCGGCGAAGGCGATGCCCAGCCCGGCGATCCCGCCGCCGAACACCCACGCCGCGGGGGCGGGCACGGCCGACGCGCGCAACGCGATCGCCACGCCCAGGCCGGTCAGCACCGACGCCGCCGACGTCACCGCGAGCACGGCCGCGACCCCCGCATGCCGGCCGACGACCGCCGACCTCAGCAGCTCGGTGCGTCCGTCCTCCTCCTCCGTGCGGGTGTGCCGCACGACTTCGAAGATCGCCATCAGGCACACCCCGACCAGGGCCACCGTCGCGACCTTGTTGATCACCACGCCCGCCAGCGTGTGCAGCCCGATCGGTGGCCCGGTCATCGCGATCGCCGCCGCGGAGCCCTCGATGGACGCCGCGTAGGAGTCGATCGACCGCTGCGTCCCGAAGGTGGCGGCCATGCCGCGACCGGAGACCAGCGTGATCGCGGTGATGGCCAGCACCCAGATCGGGAGCCAAACGCGGTCGCGACGAAGCACCAGGCGAACCAGCTGGGTGACGCCGTCCATCACACCGCGATCCGCTCGCCGTACTGGCGGAGGAAGAGCTCCTCCAACGTCGGCGGGTGGCTGAGCAGCGACCGGACGCCGAGCGAGGACAGGTAGGCCATCACCTCGTCGAGGTGATCGGTGTCGACGTCGAAGCTGACCCGTCCGTCAAGGGCACTGACGTGGCCGACCCCAGGCATGCCGGCCAGGAGGTCCGCGTGCGCGCGCGTCTCGGCGACCACCGCGGTGCGGGTCAGGTGCCGCAGGTCGCTGAGGGTGCCCGTCTGCACGGTGTGACCCGCGCGGATGATGCTGACCCGATGGCACAGCGCCTCCGCCTCGGCCAGGATGTGGCTGCTCAGCAGGACGGTCCTCCCGGCCGTGGACTCCGCGCGGATGCAGTCTTGGAAGACCGCCTCCATGAGCGGGTCGAGCCCCGAGGTGGGCTCGTCGAGGACCAGCAGCTCCACGTCGGAGGCGAGCGCGGCCACTAGGGCCACCTTCTGCCGATTGCCCTTGGAGTAGTCGCGGGCCTTCTTCGTGGGGTCGAGCTCGAACCGGTCGAGCAGTTCGCGCCGGCGGGCCGGGTCGAGCCCGCCGCGGAGCCGCCCGAGCAGATCGATCACCTCCCCGCCGGTGAGGTTCGGCCACAGGTTCACCTCGCCCGGAACGTAGGCGAGCCGCCGGTGCAGGGCCGCGGCGTCGCGCCACGGATCGCCATCGAGGAGCCGTACGTCGCCCGCGTCGGCGCGCAGCAGCCCGAGCAGGACCCGGATCGTGGTGGACTTCCCGGCACCGTTGGGGCCGAGGAACCCGTGCACCTCACCGGTGCGCACCTCGAGGTCCAGGTCGTCCAGCGCGAGCGTCGTACCGAACCGCTTGGTCAGCGCGTGGATCTCGATGGCCGTCCCCATGGCTCCGACCCTACACTTCCATCATTGATTTGTGAAAGTTATGAAGACTATGATGACCAGTGACCAGTCGGAGGCGCCCGTGACCAAGTCAGTTCCCGTCGAGCACGACCCACCCGGTCAGTCCGGGCGCACCGGGGATCGGGAGCGGTTGCGCGCGGTCGAGCGGCTCGCGGTGCTCCTCTCCGACTCGGGGATGCCCCGGATGGCGGCGCGGCTCTTCGCCTTCGCCCTCGCCTCCGACGACGACGCGCACACCGCCTCCGGGTTCGCCGACGCACTCGAGGTCAGCCCCGCGGCGGTGTCGGGCGCGGTGCGCTACCTCGCCATGGTTAGCCTGCTCATCAGGGACCGCGAGCCGGGGGTGCGTGCCGACGTCTACCGCATCGCCGACGGAGACGTCTGGACGGCGATCGCGATGGCCCGGATGCCGATCCTGACCGCTCTCGAGGCCGCCGCCGGCGTCGCCGCGGACCTGGTGCCCGCCGGGACCCGCGGCCACGGCCGACTCCGCGAGACCGAGGAGTACTTCCGCTTCAGCGTCGGCGAGCTGCGCGCCCTGACCGAGCGCTGGCAGCGGCACCGCACCACCCTCGCGTCAAACGGGTAGGTTCTGCGCGTGGAGTCAGCCGCGGAGGACGACGTCGAGCCGCTCGACGTGGACGGCACCCGCACCGTCGCGATCGGGTCGGCGCTCTGGCTGCTCGCCTTCCTCCTGCTGCTGCCGTTCTCCGGACGGCTCTCCGACGACGGTCGGCTCTGGTGGCTGTGGACCTGCCTGGCCGGCTTCGGCATCGGCGTACTCGGCTGGGGCTACTGCCGGCGCCGTACCCGCAACCGACCCGTCAGAACTGGTCCAGGTCGTCCCATGTGACCGTGTCGAGCACCGGCTCGGGGAGGGGCTGGGGCAGGCTCTTCTTGCTCAGCTGGGCCTCGGAGTGCGCCCCGCAGCCGTGGTCGAAGGAGACCACCCGGCCGTCGTCGTTGGCGAAGGCGTTCGCGCAGACCCCGAACACCGTCGACAGCGGGCCGGCCAACCGCACCAGGAAGCCGCAGCTGGCACAGTGCGCTGGCGCCGACACGGCGAGAGCCGCCTCCGGACCGTGGCTCCCGTCGTACCAGCGCTGGGCGGCGAGGTCGCGCCCCTCGAGGGACAGCACCCGGACCCGGCCGAGGCCGACCTCGTCGATGACGTCGCGCACGGAGTCCGGGTCGATGACCTCGTCACCGGCGGTGTAGCCGGGCACCAGCCGGGGGTCGTCCTCCTCGGTGGGGAGCAGGTCGCCCGGGCTGAGGTCGCCCGGCTGGATCCGCTCCCGGTAGGGCACCCACGCGGGCGCGATGATCGCGTCGTCACCCGGGATGAGCACGACCTCGTCAACCGTGACGGCCTTCTGCCGCGACGCCCGGGCGACGGTGACCGCCCAGCGCCAGCCCCGGTAGCCGGACCGCTGGCAGGCGAAGTAGTGGGTGACCACCCGCTCGTCCTCGACCACGGTGCCAAGATG
>JBOHDW010000220.1:0-4412 GCA_050700795.1 Nocardioidaceae bacterium
CCTGGTGGTACGGCTTGGCCCCCTTGAAGCTGGGCAGGAACGAGTGGTGGATGTTGATCGCCTTCCCCGACAGCGCGCGGCACGTCGGGTCCGAGAGCACCTGCATGTACCGGGCCAACACCACCAGGTCGATGTCGAGGTCGTCGACGAGCCGCAGCAGCCGGGCCTCCGCCTCCGCCTTCGAGTCGGGGGTCACCGGGATGTGGTGGAACGGGACGCCGTACGACGCCACCAGCCGCTCCGCGTCCGGGTGGTTGGAGACCACCCCCGCGATGTCGATCTGCAGGGAACCGCTGTTCCACCGGAAGAGCAGGTCGTTGAGGCAATGGGTGAACTTCGAGACCAGGATCAGGGTGCGGTACGGCGCCGCGGCGTCCCACAGCTCCCAGTCCATGGCGAACCGGTCCGCCACCGCCTCGAAGTCCTTGCGGAGCCCCTCGAGGGTGACCGCGTCGTCGTCGACGGCGACCCGGACCCGCATGAAGAAGCGGTCCTGCTCGAGGTCGTCGAACTGTTGGCTCTCGACGATGTTGCCGCCGTGCTCGACGAGGAAACCGCTCACGGCATGGACGATTCCCGGCCGGTCCGGACAGACGATGGTGAGCAGGTAAGCCTGGCCCTGCGGCATGGGAACCTCCCGTTGTCGTTGCGTATCCCAAAACGTATCTTGCGATACGCAACGCTCCCTGCGCTACTGTTGCGTCATGGGCAACGAGGGGTCAAGCACTGTCCAGTCGGTCGACCGGGCACTGTCCATCCTGGGCATCCTGGCCCGGCTGGGGGAGGCCGGGGTCACCGAGATCGCCGGCGAGCTCGAGGTGCACAAGAGCACCGCGTTCCGGCTGGTGGCCACCCTGGAGTCCCACGAGCTCGTGGAACAGACCGCCGAACGCGGCAAGTACCGGCTCGGCATCGGCGTGCTGCGGCTCGCCGGCGCGACGACCGCGCGCCTCGACGTGGTGCAGGAGGCCCGGCCGATCTCGCGCAAGCTCGCCGCCGACTCGGGCGAGACGGTGAACATCGCGGTCCTCTCCGACCGCTCCGCGCTGTACGTCGACCAGGTCGCCGGCACGTCCGCGCTGCAGTCGCACAACTGGGTCGGCCAGCACATCCCGCTGCACGCGACCTCCAACGGCAAGGTGCTGCTGAGCGGGCTCGACCCGGCCCAGCTCGACAGTCGGCTCGGCACGCTGGCGGCGTACACGAGCGAGACGGTCACCTCGAAGAGCAAGCTCCGCCGCGAGCTGGCCGTGGTCCAGGAGCAGGGGTACGCCATGGCGGCCGACGAGCTCGAGGTCGGGCTCACCGCGATCGCCGCGCCGATCCACAACGCCCATGGTGACGTGATCGCCTCCATGAGCGTATCCGGACCGACCTTCCGTTTCGGCGAGGCCCGGGTCAAGGAGCTCGTGCCCCTGGTGATCGACGCGGCCGACGAAGTGTCGCACCGGCTCGGATGGGGCCGCCGCTAGCCCTTGACGTGGCCCGAGCGCAGGCGGGATGCTGTTGCGAGTTGCACATTGCGTTGCAGTGGACGCAACAATGTCGGTCGATCTGAGGACGGTCCCTTGCCTGAGCTCTACATCGACGGCGGCTGGCGAGCAGCCCGCGCCGGGGAGCGGCGCGAGATCCGCTGCCCCGCGGACGGGACCCTCGTGGCCGAGGTGGATGAGGCCGGCCCCGAAGACACCCGCGACGCGATCGCCGCGGCGCGGACCGCCTTCGACGAGGGCAGCTGGCCCGGCACCGCCAGCGCGGAACGCGGACGGCTGCTCGACGCCGTCGCGGAGCTGCTCGCGCGCGACCGCGACCTGGTCGCCCGTGCGGAGTCCCTCGACACCGGCAAGCGCCTGGTCGAGAGCGAGTACGACGTCGACGACGTCGTCTCGGTCTTCCGGCACTACGCCGACGTCGCGGCCGAGGACGCGGGACGCGTGGTGGACACCGGCCGGTCCGACGTGCGCAGCCGCATCGTGCACGATCCCGTCGGGGTGTGCGGGCTGATCACGCCGTGGAACTACCCGCTCCTCCAGACCTCGTGGAAGGTGGCCCCCTGCCTGGCCGCCGGGAACACCTTCGTGCTCAAGCCGAGCGAGCTGACCCCGGGGACCGCGATCCACCTGATGCGGCTCCTCGACGAGGTCGGGCTGCCCGCCGGCGTGGGCAATCTCGTGCTCGGCGCCGGAGCTCAGGCGGGGGCGCCGCTCGCCGAGGACCCGCGCGTCGACCTGGTCTCGTTCACCGGCGGCCTGGTCACCGGCCGTCACCTGATGGCCGCCGCCGCCGGAACCGTGAAGAAGATCGCCCTCGAGCTCGGGGGGAAGAACCCCAACATCGTCTTCGCCGACGCCGACCGCGAGACCGCCCTCGACATGGCCCTGACCGCCGTCTTCCTGCACTCCGGCCAGGTCTGCTCCGCCGGCGCCAGGCTGGTCATCGAGGAGTCGATCCACGACGCGTTCGTGGACGAGCTCGTCTCCCGGGCCGAGCGGATCCGGCTGGGGGGTCCGTTCGACGAGACCGCCGAGACCGGGCCGCTGACCTCCTCGGCGCACCGCGAGAAGGTCGAGGCGTACGTCGAGAAGGGGCTCGGCGAGGGCGCCAAGCTGCGGTGCGGCGGCCGCCGCCCCGACGACCCGAGGCTGGCCGACGGCTTCTACTACCTGCCCACGATCCTGGACGGCTGCGACTCGTCGATGTCGGTGGTGCACGACGAGTCCTTCGGGCCGGTGCTGACCGTCGAGACGTTCCGCACCGAGGACGAGGCGGTCGGGATCGCCAACGACAGCATCTACGGGCTCGCCGGGGCGGTGTGGACCCAGAACGCCGGTCGGGCGGAGCGGGTGGCCGCACGGTTGCGGATGGGGACGGTCTGGATCAACGACTACCACCCCTACGTCCCGCAGGCGGAGTGGGGCGGCTACAAGCAGTCCGGCATCGGGCGCGAGCTGGGCGAGCACGGTCTCGCGGAGTACCGCGAGACCAAGCACGTCTGGCACAACGTGCGACCCGAGCCGCAACGCTGGTTCGGCGGCTGAGCGTGGTGGCCGGCGACCGGACTCGCAGCTACGACTACGTCATCGTCGGTGGCGGCTCCGCCGGGTGCGCGCTTGCGAACCGCCTGTCCGCCGACGCCGGTACGACGGTCCTGGTTCTCGAGGCCGGCCGCTCGGACTTCAAGGTCGACCCGTTCATCCACATGCCCGCGGCGCTGCCGTTCCCCATCGGCAGCCGGTTCTACGACTGGCGCTACGAGACCGACCCGGAGCCCTTCCTGGGCGGCCGGCGGGTCTACCACGCACGCGGCAAGGTCCTCGGCGGGTCCAGCAGCATCAACGGGATGATCTTCCAGCGGGGCAACCCGATGGACTACCAGCGCTGGGCCGGCGACCCCGGCATGGAGAGCTGGGACTACCTGCACTGCCTGCCGTACTTCAGGCGGATGGAGCGGCTGCTGGTCGACGGGAGCCCTGCACCGGACGACTGGCGCGGCGGCGGCGGGCCGCTGGTGCTCGAGCGCGGCCCCGCGACCAACCCGCTGTTCGGCGCCTTCTTCGCGGCGACCGTGCAGGCCGGCTACCCGGCCACCGACGACGTCAACGGCTACCGGCAGGAAGGGTTCGCGCGGTTCGACCGCAACATCTTCCGCGGCCGGCGGCTGTCCGCGGCGCGGGCGTACCTCCACCCGGTGATGAACCGGAAGAACCTCACCGTGCACACGCTGGCGATGGTCACCAAGGTCCGCTTCGACGGCCGGCGGGCGGTCGGCGTCGAGTACTCCCGGGGCCGGACCCGGCACACCGTCAACGCGGGCGAGGTCATCCTCTGCGGCGGTGCGATCAACAGCCCGCAGCTCCTCCAGCTGTCCGGCGTCGGCGACGCGAGCCTGCTCAAGGGACACGGCATCGAGGTGGTGCACCACCTGCCGGGGGTGGGGGAGAACCTCCAGGACCACCTCGAGGTCTACATCCAGTACGCCTCGAAGCTACCGGTCTCGATCGCACCCGGGCTGCGCTACCGCGAGCGGCCGAAGATCGGCTACCAGTGGCTCTTCCGCCGCAGCGGTCTCGGCGCCACGAACCACTTCGAGGGCGGCGGCTTCGCCCGGTCCAACGAGGACGTCGACTACCCGAACCTGATGTTCCACTTCCTCCCGATCGCGATCCGTTACGACGGCACCAGCCCGACCAAGGGCCACGGCTCCAAGGTACATATCGGGCCGATGTACGCCGACACCCGCGGCCATGTCCGGATCAAGTCGCGCGACCCACGCGAGCATCCGTCGATGTTGTTCAACTACCTGTCGACTCCGAACGACCGGCGCGAGTGGGTCGAGGCGATCCGCGTGGCCCGCAACATCCTCAACCAGGAGGCGTTCGGCCCTTACAACAACGGCGAGATCTCCCCTGGCC
>JBOHDW010000221.1:0-3816 GCA_050700795.1 Nocardioidaceae bacterium
GGTCGAGGTAGATCATCTGGACCTTGCCGCGCAGCCGCTCCCGGTCGGCCAGCGAGGCCATCACCTGCATCGAGTCGCCGAGGATCATCCGGTTCGACCAGTTCGCCTGGTGGTGGTAGAAGTCGACGGCGTCCAGCTCGTCGAGGCCGTCGAAGGTATCGAACAGGGTGAGCTCGGGCTCCTGGTCGGGACGGGCTGCGGTGCGGCGCAGGTTCTCGATCAGCACCCGCGGGTCGATCTTCTCCTGGATGTAGATCGGCGGCGCGTCGGCGACCAGGTCCTCGCCGGACTGGGCGTCGTCGTACTTGCCCTTCCAGACCAGCTGCGGATCGAGGGACTCGTCGCGGGCAAGGCGGACCCGGCGTACCTCCTCCAGCGCGGGGTCCACGAAGTCCTGCGCATCCGCGCTGGGGATGTTCACCCGCTTGTCGCCGTGCCGGATCGCGTCCACCGACGTCGGTCCTTTGGGCTTGCTGCTACGCGCCACGAGCGCTCCTGGTGTCTGCGTCGGTCTGGGTGAAGTCCAGCAGGTCCGGGTCGCCTATGATCGGGGCGTCGTCGTACAGCGCCGCGATCGCGTCCGCGAGGCCGGTCTTGAAGACGAGCGGGTCGGTCAGCTCGACGTACCCCCAGCGGCCGAAGCCACCGTGGTTGTTGACCGCGACGCACCAGGAGTTCCGGGCGGTCTCGGCCTTCGCCCTCGTCGGGCCGGGGCTCTTCTGGCTCCCGGAGACCTCGATCACCAGGGTGCGTTCGACACCGTCGCCGGCCGGGGTCAGCCGGACCAGGAAGTCGGCAACGTAGGCGTGCGTGCGACCCTGGTGGACGTAGGGGACGGCGAACTCGAGGTGGTCGTTCTTCACGTACGCCGCCACCTGCCGGCTCAGCTCCAGCTCGGCGGCGAGCAGCTGCTCCCAGGTGTTGCCGTCCTTGCCGTCCAGGGTGACGTGGGAGACCTCGGACTTCTCCGCGGTCACGGTGCGCTTGCGGGTGACGAAGTCGACGTCTCCGGTCGAGCCGACCGGGTCGAAGCGGTTCAGCATCGGCCGCAGCCGCTCGCGCCGGTCGCCGAGATTGCGCACCACCGCCGCCCAGACCTGCTCGGCCGCCTCCGCCTGCGCCTCGGTGATCTGCATCAGCCAGCCGACGTCGTAGCCGGGCGCGCAGTGCACGCATTGGGTCAGCCACTCACCACTGATCTCCACGAGCCGCGGGAACAGCCAGGGACGGCGGTCCTCGCCGTGGTTGAGCCGGGTGTCCAGGATCCGGCGAGCCAGCGCGAAGGCAACCTGCTGGCCGCGGTAGACCCGCCGATCGCCGGTGTCCCGCTCCCCCGCGCCCACGACACCGGCCGTCTCCACCCAGCGCGGCACCGTGGACGGACCGATCTCGAAGGCGGGCGCGGCCTGCGTGTCCAGCCAGAGCTGCTCGTCGGGCACCTCCACCCGATAGCCGTCGAGCTTCGGGAAGGTGATCCGGAGGTGTTCACGCCCCTCGACGGCGCACACCTCGACGGCCGGCTTGGGCGGCAGCGGCTCGTGCGTCGGCCGGTCGGTGGAGATGAACTGGAACGGGATGCCGTAGACGTTGGCGTACTCCGGCTCGAAGCGGCCCTCGTCGTTGACGACGTACGAGCGGCGACGCAGCCCGCGGCCGACCACCTGCTCGCACAGCAGCTGGCTGCCGAAGGCACGCACGCCGAGGATGTGCGTAACGGTGTTCGCGTCCCAGCCCTCGGTCAGCATCGAGACGCTGACCACGCAGCGCACCTGCTCACCCAGGTGGCCGGGCTTGCCGACGGTGTTCATCACCTCGCGAAGCAAGTCTTCGTCGGTGATCGCCTCGACATCGGCGCCGGGGTGGCGCAACCGGTACTCGTGTTTGAAGGCCGCGATCTCCGTCGCAGCAGCCGTCTTGAAGTCGGCCTTCATCGCTTCGCCGGACTCCAGCTGTGCCGAGTCGATCAGCACCGTCCGGGGCCGGGCCAAAGGCTGACCGTCGACCACGTTCGACAGCAAGCCGAGCTCACCGGACCGGTGGGCCACCACACTTCCGTCCTCAAGGACCTCCTGGCCGGCGATCCAGTCGTAGACCCGCTTGGAGACCACGGTGTTGGGGCAGACCACGATGAACACCGGTGGGGTCTTGCCGTACTGACGCAGGGTGGTCTCCCAGTGCTCGAACGCCCTGGTGTAGCTGCGATGCAGGCTGCGCAGCGCACCCTCGAGCTCGGGTGGCAGTGGCCAGTCATCCTGGTAGCTCTTGCCCTTCTTCTTCGGCAGCTCGTCACCCACGTAGTCCCACAGCCGCAGATAGGTGACCAGGTCGTCGGCGGAGTCGTCATCAACAGGGGTGCGCGGCACCTTGACGATCCCGGACTCGATCGCATCCATCAAAGAGAAGTCGCTGACCGTCCACGGGAACATGTGTCCCTCGTTGTAGCCGGAGCCCTTCAGGTAGTACGGGGTTGCGGACAGGTCGAAGACCTGCTTGATGCCGGCGTGCTTGGACACCGCCTGCAGCCCCTTGAACCAAACCCGGGCATCCTCGTTGGCAGCCCTCTCCTCGGCTGTCGTCTTCTCTCCCATGGTGACCACGCGGTCGGCGTAGCAGTGGTGCGCCTCGTCGTTGAGCACCAGCACCGGTTGCCGGGCCCCGCCCGAGGCGCCCAGGTCGCGCAACACCCGGGAGACCATCGCCTCCGGTGTCTCCCGCAAGGGGTCGTCCTCACGGTTGCCCCGCAACAGCAGCCGGGTGTTCTTCGCGACGCCACGGGTCTCCTTGGCGTCCTTGAGCAGGAAGGAGTGGTAGTTGGTGATCACGATCCGGGCCAGGTCGAGACCACCCTTGAGGTCGACCGGGATCAGGTCACGCAGGTCGTAGTAGTTGCCCGGGTCCGCGGGCAGCAGCACCCGCAGCCGGTCCCGGATGGTGATGCCGGGGGTGACCACCAGGAAGCGACTGGTGAAGCGGGAGTCACGCGGCGCATGCACCTTGTTCAGCGTCTGCCAGGCGATCAGCATCGCCATCACCACGGTCTTGCCCGAGCCTGTGGCCATCTTCAGCGCGACCCGCGGGAGGCCGGAGTTGTGCGTGGCGTTCTCCGGCTCTATCAGTCGCCGCCAGTCCCGGGTTCCGTGCCGACCAGCGACCTCGGTCAGATAGATCGCGGTCTCGGCCGCTTCCCGCTGGCAGAACAGGACTCGGTTCTCGCGGTGCGCATCCGCCCAGTGCTGCAGCAGCTTACGGCTGATCGGCGTAGCCCCGTTGTAGACACCCCCCATCCTCCATTTCGCGACCTCGCGGCGAATGTCGTTGACCAGGGTGTTGCGCTCTCGCCGCTCGCCCGTGGCATCGAAGTCGAGCTCCAGCTCCTGATCGCGCTTCCCCTTCTTCACCGACGCGATCGGGACCCACGACTCGCTCGGCCTGCGCCCGTCCCGGACCTTCCCCGTTGGCCCCGCTGGTCCGATCACGTAGTGGTGCTCGGGCTGCTCGTAGGGCGAGTTCAGGATCGGGTTGTCGATCGACACCGCTACCGAGTCCGCACCAGCCACCCAGCGATCCTAGGCAAGATCGCCGCTCGGCGCGGCACGTTCTGGCAACGGGCGCGGGGCCCGGCGTACTTCGTGCACCGTCTGCAGGCTGAGCAGCGGCGTGTTCACGCCGGTCCGAAGATCCTTGTCAGTCACCGGCCAGACTAGAACGTGTTCTAGATTCCGGCAACGGGCTACCAGGTGTCCACCGGGCGATGGCTGCCGGCTGCTCCGCCGCCGCCGAGGGCCGAGGCGAGCACGGCCGCGATGACCGCCCGGG
>JBOHDW010000222.1:0-2320 GCA_050700795.1 Nocardioidaceae bacterium
GTGCTGATGTTCTTCGCCGAGCCGGTGGGCGAGGGACCGACGGTGGCGATGCCCAGTGTGCTGACCACGATCGTGATCTCGGTCGGGCTGGCCGCGACCATCGTGATGGGGATCGTGCCGGGACCGATCCTCGATCTCGCCGGCGCCGTCGGGCAGTTCATCCGCTGACCTCGTAAGGTTGCCTCCGTGTCGTCCCCGTCGACCGAGCCGCTGGCCCTGCCCGTGCTCGACCCCCAGCTCGAGGAGCGGCTTCGCCGACGGCTCGGGGCGGTGGAGGCCGAGCTCGACGCGGCCGTCCAGAGCGAGGCGCGGTTCATCACCGACGCCGCCCGACACCTCATGCATGCGGGTGGAAAGCGGTTCCGGCCGCTCCTGGTGCTGCTGGCCGCCGAGTGCGGTGAGCGGCCGGATGCCGATGGCGTCATCACGTCGGCCTGCGTGGTCGAGCTGACCCACCTGGCGTCGCTCTACCACGACGACGTGATGGACGAGGCCGTCCTCCGGCGGGGGGCCGAGTCCGCCAACGCGCGCTGGGACAACCTCGTGGCGATCCTCACCGGCGACTTCTTGTTCTCCAAGAGCTCCGAGCTGACCGCCCGGCTCGGGCCGGACGCGGTTCGGATCCAGGCTGAGACGTTCACCCGGTTGGTCGAGGGGCAGATCCTGGAGACCCTCGGCCCGCAGGCCGATGACGACCCCCTCGAGCACTACCTGCGCGTGGTGGCCGGCAAGACCGGGTCGTTGATCGCCACGTCGGCGCGGTACGGCGCCCGGTTCGCCGGGGCCCCGCGCGATGTCGAGGAGGCGCTGACGGCGTACGGCGAGCGGATCGGCACCGCCTTCCAGCTGTCCGACGACATCCTCGACGTCGCCAGCGACTCCGACGAGTCGGGGAAGACACCAGGCACGGACCTGCGCGAGGGGGTCCCCACCCTTCCGGTGCTGCTCGCGAAGAGGTCCAGCGACCCCGCGGACATCAGGCTCATCGAGCTGCTCGGAGGAGACCTGACCGACCACGTCAGGCATGCCGACGCCCTGGCCCTGTTGCGCAAGCATCCGGCCATGGACGAGGCGCGCGCCTACGTCCTCGCCCGCGCCCGGGAGGCCCGCGAGCTGTTGCACGCGCTCCCCGAAGGGCCGGTGCGCGAGGCGCTCGACACCTTCGCCGAGCTCATCGCCCTCCGCACCACCTGACCGTCGACCCGGCTCGAATGCAACGTCAAACCCCGTCGACCCGGCTCGAATGCAACGCCGGCGGCGACATCGGTCGCGAACTGTCACTGGCAAACGGGTTGATTGGTCCTTACCGGAACCGTAGTCTTGCCGGGTGACCGAGAACCGTCGCGGAATGCTGCTCGGGGTTGCGGCGTACGCCCTCTGGGGGCTGTTCCCGCTGTACTGGCCGCTGTTGGAACCAGCTGGCGCCGTGGAGATCCTGGCTCATCGGATCTTCTGGTCGCTGGTCCTGATGGGCGCGCTGGTCGTGGGCTCTCGCCGGACCCGTCAGCTGCGCGCTGTCGTCGCCGACCCGCGCACCCGCGGCATCCTCGCGCTGGCCGCGGCACTGGTCACGCTCAACTGGGGGACCTACATCTGGGGGGTCAACCACCACCACGTCGTCGAGACATCCCTCGGCTACTTCATCAACCCGTTGGTGACCGTGCTCATGGGCGTGGTCATCTTGGGGGAGCGGCTGCGCCGGCTGCAGTGGATCGCGCTCGGCGTGGGAGGTGTGGCGGTTCTGGTGCTCGCGGTGGAGTACGGCCGGCCGCCGTGGATCGCCCTGCTGCTCGCCTTCTCGTTCGGCAGCTACGGGCTGTGCAAGAAGAAGGCGAATGTCGGCGCCGTCGAGAGCCTGACCTTCGAGACCTCCGTCATCGCGCCTATCGCGTTCGGGTACATCGTGTGGCTCACCGCCACCGGTTCGTCGCACTTCGCCTCCTCCGGCCTCGGGCATGCACTTCTGCTGGTCGGCACGGGGCTCGTGACCGCCGTCCCGCTCATCTGCTTCGGTGGTGCCGCGACCCGACTGTCGCTCACCAGCCTCGGCATCTTGCAGTACATCGCGCCGGTGATCCAGTTCGCCATCGGCGTCTTCATCCTCCGCGAGCCGATGCCGCCGATGCGTTGGGTCGGGTTCGTCCTGGTCTGGGTGGCGCTCGTGCTGTTCACCGTCGAGTCGGTCGGGCATCGTCGGCGTACCCTGCGGAGCGCGCGCGGCTCGGTGACTGCCGCCGAAGCCGTCCCGATCTCGGACTGACATTCGAGCCGGGTCGACGGGGTTTGGCGTTGCGTTCATGCCGGGTCGACGGTCCAGGTG
>JBOHDW010000223.1:0-11391 GCA_050700795.1 Nocardioidaceae bacterium
GCGCAGCCCCGCCTCGGCGCGCTCGCCCATGCCGAGCCAGCAGATTCGCGCCGGGAGCCCCTGGAACTTGACGCGCTCGCCCGCGAGCGTGATCCAGCGGGCGATGTGGTCCTGATCGCCGAAGAGATCGAGGATCGCCCGGTCGGTGGCGGCGATGTCCGCCGGATCCCCGGACAGGGCGGCCCAGCGGAACGGCCCCTTGCCTTCGCAGAACAGCGGCCGGATGTAGGCCGGCACGAACCCCGGGAACGCGAACGCGCGATCGTAGCCGCCCTTGCGGGCCTCGTCGCGGATGGAGTTGCCGTAGTCGAACACCTCCGCGCCCCGGTCCTGGAACTCGACCATCGCGCGCACGTGTGCGGCCATCGACTCCTGCGCGTGTTTGGTGAAGCCGACCGGGTCGGTCTCGCGTTCGCTCGCCCAGTCCTCGAACGCGGTGCCGAGGGGCAGGTAGAACAGCGGGTCGTGGGCCGACGTCTGGTCGGTGACGATGTCGATGGGTGCCTCCGACTCGAGCAGCGCCGGCAACAGCTCCGCCGCATTGCCGAGTACGCCGATCGACAGCGCCTTGCGCGCGTCGCGCGCCGCCACCGCCAGGCGTACGGCGTCCTCGAGTGACTCGGCATGGACGTCGAGGTAGCGGTGCTCGATCCGCCGTGAGATGCGGGACTGGTCGCACTCGATGCAGATGACCACGCCGTCGTTCATGGTGACCGCCATGGGCTGTGCTCCGCCCATGCCGCCGAGCCCGGCCGTGACGGTGATGGTTCCGGCGAGGGTGCCCCCGAACCTCTTGTCTGCGACGGCGGCGAACGTCTCGAAGGTGCCCTGGAGGATGCCCTGGGTGCCGATGTAGATCCAGGAGCCCGCCGTCATCTGCCCGTACATCGTCAGGCCAAGGTCCTCGAGCCGCCGGAACTCCTCCCAGTTGGCCCAGTCGGGAACCAGGTTCGAGTTCGCGATCAGGACCCGCGGCGCCCACTCGTGGGTGCGCATCACGCCGACCGGCTTGCCCGACTGGACGAGCATCGTCTCGTCGCTCTTGAGCGTCTTCAACGTCGCGATGAGGGCGTCGTAGCTCGCCCAGTTGCGCGCCGCCTTGCCGGTCCCGCCGTACACCACGAGGTCCTCGGGTCGCTCGGCGTTCTCCGGATCGAGGTTGTTCATCAGCATCCGCATCGGTGCCTCGGTCTGCCAGGACAACGCCGACAGCTCGGTGCCGTGCGGTGCGTGGATCGGCAACCGCGGGTTGGTCTCGCTCATCCAGCCTCTCCTCTCCTCGGGACGTCATCGCTTGTGGTCGCTCGGGCAACCAGAAGTGATGACGTCCGGCTAGCTCAGCGGGCCGATCGCCGACTCGACGGCGGCCACGAGTGCTCCGGTACGTACGTCGTTCACGGCATGCTCGATCTCCGGTGCGAGGAACCTGTCGGGACCGGGACCGTCCACGTTCCGCCGCAGCAGCCCGACGGCGGCGGCCGTCGCGGGCGAGGGCTCCAGCGGGGCACGCAGGTCGAGCGCGCGGGCCGCGGTGAGGTACTCGATCGCCAGCACCCGGGTCAGCCCGTCGACCGAGCGCCGCAGCTTGCGCGCCGCCGACCAGCCCATCGACACGTGGTCCTCCTGCATGGCCGACGACGGAATCGAGTCGACCGATGCCGGGGCGGCCAGCCGCTTCATCTCGGACACGACCGCCGCCTGGGTGTACTGCGCGATCATCAGACCGGAGTCGACACCCGGATCGTGGGCGAGGAACGGCGGCAGCCCGTGACTGCGGCCCTGGTCGAGGAACCGGTCGGTACGCCGTTCGGCCATCGACGCGACGTCGGCCGCGACGATCGCCAGGAAGTCGAGGACGTACCCGACCGGGGCACCGTGGAAGTTGCCGTTCGACTCGACCCGGCCGTCGTCGAGCACGACCGGGTTGTCGACCGCGGATGCCAGCTCCCGCTCGGCGACCGTCGTGGCGTGGTCGACGGTGTCTCGCGCGGCTCCGTGCACCTGGGGCGAACAGCGCAACGAGTAGGCGTCCTGCACGCGGTTGCAGTCCGGTCCCCGATGCGAGGCGACCACGCCGGAGTCGGCGAGGATCCTGGCCAGGTTCGCCGCCGAGGCCGCCTGGCCCGGATGTGGACGGAGCGCCTGCAGCTCCGCCGCGAAGACCCGGTCGGTGGCCAGCTGCCCCTCGACGGACATGGCCGCGGTGATGTCGGCGACCTTGAGCAGCATCCGCAGGTCGGTGATCGCGAGCACGAGCATGCCGAGCATGCCGTCGGTGCCGTTGATGAGCGCCAACCCCTCCTTGGCGGCCAGCTCGACGGGAGCGAGCCCGGCCTCACTCAGCGCGACAGCGGCCGGGCGGAGCACACCCGCGTGGTCGCGCACCTCGCCCTCGCCGATCAGTGCGAGCGCGCAGTGCGCCAGCGGCGCCAGGTCCCCGGAGCAGCCGAGGGAGCCGAACTCGCGCACCACGGGGGTGATCCCGTGGCTCAGCATCCCCGCAAGCGTCTCGACGGTCGACAGCCGGACACCCGTGTGCCCGGTGGCCAGCGTCGACAGCCGCAGCAACATCAGCGCCCGGACCACCTCACCCTCGACCTCCGGGCCCGACCCGGCCGCGTGGGATCGGATGAGGGAGCGCTGCAGCTGCGCCCGCATCTCGGTCGGGATGTGCCGGGTGGCGAGCGCACCGAACCCGGTGGAGATGCCGTACGCCGGCGTGGCGGCCGCGGCCAGCGTCTCGACGTTGACTCTTGACCTCTGCACCGCGACCACCGCGTCGGGCCCGAGCTCGACAACGGCCCCGGCGCGAGCCACTTGCACGAGGTCGGTGAAGGAGACCGGGCCGACGCCCACCGTCACGACTGTCATGCCGCCATTCCACTCCCGGCAGCGGGCCACGGGTAGGCCGGGAAGGGGCGGGACTGTCTCGTATTCGAGATTGCCCCGTCAACCGGGGATAGGGTCGCCGCCATGGGACAGGTGCCGGCCGCGACGCGCACGCTTCGGGTGCTCCGCTTCCTGGCCGGCCAGCCCGACCCGGTCACCCTCGACCGGCTGGCGTCCGCGGTGGGGTTGCCGCGCTCGACGGCGTACCACCTCCTCAACGCGATGAGGGAAGAGGGGTTCGTCGTACACCTCCCCGAGGAGCACCGCTACGGGCTCGGGGTCGCGGCCTTCGAGGTGGGCAGCGGGTACGCCCGTCAGGAGCCGCTCCAGCGGATCAGCCGCCGCCACCTGGCCGGGCTGGTCGACGGCGTCGGGCAGACCGCCCACCTGGCGGTGCTGCACGGCCGAGACGTGCTCTACGTCGTGGAGGAACGCGCGCCCGGACGCCCCCCGCTGGTCACCGACATCGGCGTACACCTGCCGGCCCACCTGACCGCCAGCGGCCGGGCGATCCTGGCTCGGCTGCCCGGCCCGCAGGTGCGTGCCCTGTTCCCGGACCGGAGCGCCTTCGTCGACCGGCACGGCGTCGGCCCCACGTCGCTGAGCGCCCTGCGCGTGCTGCTCGCCGAGACCCGGCAGCGGGGGTACGCCGTGGAGTCCGGCGAGGTGACCCCCGGGTTCGCGTCGGTCGCGGCCGCCGTACTCGACCACAACGGCTACCCGGTCGCGGGGGTCGCGGTGACCTACCCCGCCGACGCCGACCTCGACCTGGCCGCCGCCGTCAGCGCCACCCGCCGCGCCGCCGCGACCCTGACCCGCCGGTTGGGCGGCAAGCCCGTCGACCCGGCTTGAACGCAACGCCAAACCCCCTCGACCCGGCTCGAACGCAACGCCCGAGGTCGTCTTAGTGGCCGAGCCTCTTCTGACCCGGCGGCCGGTTCCCCGTAGTCTCTGGGCGACACGATCGGTGCACCCGGCGACCCCGCCGTCAGGTTGGAGTGACAAGTGGCTCTCACGTTGATCCTTGGTCTCGCGATGAACGCGATCGCCCTGCCGATCGCCGCGAAGCGGGTCCGGTTCCTCTATCGGGTGCTCACGCTGGGTCAGCCCGCGCCGGACCGGGTCCAGAACCTCACCCGCCGGACCGGCCAGGCGATCCGCACCCAGATCGTGGAGGTCTTCGGTCAGCGGAAGCTGCTCAAGTGGACGGTCCCCGGCGCCGCGCACTTCTTCGTGTTCTGGGCGTTCGTAATCCTTGCCTCGGTGTACCTCGAGGCCTACGGAGCACTCTTCCACCCCGGCTTCCACATCCCCTGGATCGGCAGGTGGGCGGTCCTCGGGTTCGCCCAGGACTTCATCGCGTCCATGGCGTTCCTGGGCATCGTGACCTTCGCGATCATCAGGTTGCGCAACTCCCCGACGCGACTGGGCCGCAGGTCGCGCTTCAAGGACTCCCACCTCGGCGGCGCGTGGTTGACGCTGTTGATGATCTTCAACGTCATCTGGTCGATGTTCCTGTTCCGGGGCGCCTCGATCAACGGCGGCAACTTCCCGTACCGGTCGGGCGCCTTCGTCTCCGAGGGCGTGGCCAACCTCCTCGAACCGCTGGGGGACCGGACCAACACGCTGCTCGAGCACGTGGGCCTGCTCATCCACATCGGGGTCATGCTCGGCTTCCTCATCCTGGTCGTCCACTCCAAGCACCTGCACATCTTCATCGCGCCCTTGAACGTGCTGTTCGGCCGCCGACCCGTCGCGCTCGGCGCCGTCGTGCCGATGATCAGCAAGGGCAAGCCGCTGGACTTCGAGAACATGGACGACTTCGACGACGACACCGTCATGGGGGTCGGCAAGATCGAGGAGTTCACCTGGAAGGGGCTGCTCGACTTCGACACGTGCACCGAGTGTGGCCGCTGCCAGTCCCAGTGCCCGGCGTGGAACACCGAGAAACCGCTCTCCCCCAAGCTGTTGATCACCAACCTGCGTGACCATGCGCTGGCGAAGGCGCCGTACCTGCTGGCGGCGGAGGCGGACAGGGAGAACCTGCCCGAGGAGGCGAAGGCCGCCGCTTCCCGGGAGCTGGTCGGAGCCACGGAGGGCAACCCCTCGCTCCCGTCGGGCGGGGCGGTGATCGACCCGGACGTGCTGTGGTCGTGTACGTCGTGCGGTGCCTGCGTCCAGCAGTGCCCCGTCGACATCGAGCACGTCGACCACATCATCGACATGAGGCGCTACCAGGTGCTCGTCGAGTCGAACTTCCCCAGCGAGCTGAACGCGCTGTTCAAGGGGCTGGAGAACAAGGGCAACCCCTGGAACATGGCGCCCACCGCGCGGATGGACTGGGCCAAGGGGCTCGACTTCGACATCAAGCAGGTGGGGGTCGACGTGGCCGACCTCGGGGAGGTGGAGTGGCTGTTCTGGATCGGCTGTGCCGGCGCCTACGAGGACCGCGCGAAGAAGACCACCCGAGCGGTCGCCGAGCTGCTCCACCTGGCCGGCGTCGACTTCGCGGTGCTCGGTGAGGGTGAGACCTGCACCGGCGACCCTGCGCGACGCTCCGGCAACGAGTTCGTCTTCCAGCAGCTCGCGATGCAGAACGCCGAGGTGCTCAAGGAGACGAAGGCCAAGAAGGTCGTGGCCACCTGTGCGCACTGCTTCAACACTCTGAAGAACGAGTACGGCCAGTTCGGTGTCGAGCTCGAGGTGGTCCATCACACCCAGCTGTTGAACCGCCTGGTCCGCGAAGGCAGGCTGACCCCGGTGCCCGACAGCTCGGCACCCAAGCGCACCATCACCTACCACGATCCCTGCTACCTGGGTCGGCACAACCAGGTCTACTCGCCCCCTCGCGAGCTGCTCGCCGTACTCCCTGGCACGGAGTTCACCGAGATGCCGCGAAACTCCGAGCGCTCCTTCTGCTGCGGCGCCGGCGGGGCCCGGATGTGGATGGAGGAGAACATCGGGGAGCGGATCAACATGAACCGCACGACCGAGGCGGTCGGGACGGGCGCGGACCAGATCGCCGTCGGCTGCCCGTTCTGCCGGGTGATGCTCTCCGACGGGCTCACGTCGCTCCAGGCGGGGGGCCAGGCGCGTGACGAGGTCGAGGTCCTCGACGTCGCCCAGCTGTTGCTCGCGTCGGTCAAGCGCGTCTGAGCGCGGCTGGGCGCGGTCTTGAGCGCCTCGGGCCCGGCCGGCGGGGTTTTTGCAGGTTCATGCAGCGCACGAACCTGCAAGGGCCAGCGTCTTGGCCCAGCCGAGCCCGGTTGGTTGGATCGCGGGTAGGGATGCGGGCCTCGGCGAAGAGGCAGCCAGTCGGAGGGGTTGCCCTTCGCGGAGCGGGGTTCGATCTCGGTACTCGGGGTCGCCACCTGCGTTAGTTGGTGGCACCGAGCGTCGGGCCCGGCCGCCCGAGGCCGCCTCGGGCGGCCCGCGTCCTGAGGCCCCACCTGCCAACAAAACCTGTCGCCGCGTGACACCGCGTGACATCATGTGACACCAGATTGAAGAAGTTTGACGTCATAGCCGCTTGACATGACGTCACAGTGATGTCAGAGTGATGCACATGGACATCACCCCGTACGTCGACAGCCTCCGCCACGACCTCGCCAATGCGGCGGACGCGGGCGGGCCCGAGGCGCGCGAGGCGGCCGAGCGGCTCACCCTGGCGCTGGACCCGGCGGTCCGGTTGGCGCTGATGGACGCGCTCTCCCAGGCCGCCGCCGAGATCACCGCCGAGCTGCCGGCCGGCTCTATCGACGTGCGCCTCAAGGGCCGCGAGCCGCAGTTCGTCGTCGACGTCCCGACCATGCCGATGCAGCCGAGCGCACCCACCGCGCCGACACCGCCGCAGCCACCGGGTGCCGAGGAGGCCGACGAGGATGACGGCACCGTCGCCCGCATCACGCTACGGATCCCCGAGGGCGTCAAGTACAAGGCGGAGGAGCTGGCCTCCAAGAGCGGCCACTCGTTGAACAGCTGGATCGTCAACGTGCTCCGCGCCGCCACCCGGGAGCGGGCGATCTCCGTCGACATCGACCTGTCGTCCATCCCCTTCCTCGACGGCCCGGGCTTCCCCTCCGGGCGGAGCAGGCCAGGGAAGCGAATGAGCGGCTGGGTCTGACCCGGCCGGCAGATCACCCTCACCACAACGTCGAACGATCGGTCAACGGGCCGCATCGCCGGTAGCGCACACCCAACTTCCAGGAGGAAGTCATGCAGCACACCTTCGAAACTCCCGGCCCCACCTCGCTGTACGTCCAGATCGGCTCGGGTTCGGTCGGCGTGGTTGCCGCCGAGGTCACCGAGACCGTGGTCGAGATCGAGGGCAGGGACGCCGACGCGGTACAGGTCGAGCAGCGCGACGACCAGATCGTGGTGATCGGCCCGAAGAGCTCGGGGTTCTTCGGCGGCGGCCGCGACCTCGACGTCCACGTCAGGATGCCGCTCGACAGCCGGTTCGCGACCAAGGTCGGCTCGGCAGACGTCGACACTCGCGGCCGGCTCGGGGAGACCACGGTCAAGTCGGGCAGCGGCGAAGTTCGCATCGAGCAGGTCGACGCGAACGTGCTCGTCGAGACCGGCTCGGGCGACATCGTCGTCGGCCTCGTGTCCGGCGCGCTGCGCGTCAAGTCCGGCTCGGGTGACGTCGGGATCGACAAGGTCGAGGGTCCGATCTCGGTCTCGACCGGTTCCGGAGACGTCCAGATCGCCACCGCCGGCGACGTCGTACAGACCAAGAGCGGCTCCGGTGACACCACCATCGGCGACGCGGCCAAGGACGTCTCGGTGAGCACCGCCTCGGGCGACCTGGTCGTCGACACCATGCACCGCGGCGAGCTGCGCGCCAACAACGTCTCCGGGGACATCCGGGTCGGCGTCCCCACGGGTACGCCGGTGTGGACCGACATCCACAGCCTCACCGGCTCGGTGCGCTCCAACCTCGAGAGCGCGGGTCGTCCCGCCGAGGGCGAGGACTACATCGAGATGCGGGCCAAGACGGTCAGCGGCGACATCTACCTGGAACGGCGATGAGCCGCTGGGTGTGGGGCCCGGCCCCCGACGAGAACGACACGGGCGCGCGGGTGCGTCGTACCCGGGCCGCAACCGGGATCAGCACCAGCAGCAGCAGCACTGGCACAACCGGAACCAGCCACCACCAGCCCAGATTGGAGGAGAGGTCATGAGCACACTTCTCGAGCAGCTTGCCCAGCAACAGAGCCGAGAGCTCGCCGAGCGCAGCCGCAAGGGGACGTTCCCCACGCAGTGGAAGCCTCGCGGCCGGCACCGTTGGGCCCACCACCTGCACCAGCTCGCCGACAAGATCGACGGCTGACCCACCCAACCCGATTCGTCTGCGCTGTTTCGTCTGTTTTAGGCGAGACGACCGCAGACGAATCGCTGGGTGGGGGGGTTAGAGGTCGGTGCGGTGGAAGTTCAGGTAGGAGCGCGAGGGGGTGGGGCCTCGCTGGCCCTGGTAGCGGGAGCCGTACTTCTCCGAGCCGTACGGATGCTCCGAGGGGGACGAGAGCCGGAAGAAGCAGAGCTGGCCGATCTTCATCCCCGGCCACAGTTTGATGGGCAGGGTGGCCACGTTGGCCAGCTCGAGGGTCACATGCCCGGAGAAGCCGGGGTCGACGAAGCCCGCGGTCGCGTGGGTGAGCAGCCCGAGCCGGCCCAGCGAGGACTTGCCCTCCACCCGCGCGGCCAGGTCGTCGGGGAGCGAGACCGCCTCGTAGGTCGACCCGAGCACGAACTCACCGGGATGCAGGATGAACGGGTCACCATGGTTGGTCTCGACCTGACGGGTCAGCTCCGACTGGTCCTGCGCCGGGTCGATGTGCGGGTACTTGTGGTTCTCGAAGACCCGGAAGTAGCGGTCGAGCCGGAAGTCGATGCTCGACGGCTGCAGCATCGCCGGGTCGAAGGGCTCGAGCCGGACCCGGCCCGCCTCGATCTCGACCAGGATGTCGCGGTCGCTGAGCAGCACCCGCCGAGACTACCGGGTGTACGACGGCTCATTCACTTGACATCGGGCACTCACAATCGGATATCCTGGTCCGAGTATTTCAAGGAGTGAGATGAGCAAGCGACGGGTGTCGAACCTGCTGGCCCTGGCCGTGCTCGCGTGCCTGGTCGAGAAGCCGATGCACCCCTACGAGATCTCCACCACTCTGCGCACCCGCGGCAAGGAGAACAGCATCAAACTCAACTACGGATCGCTCTACTCCGTGGTCGATGCGCTGGCCAAGCGTGGCCTGATCGAGGCCCAGCAGACGGTCCGCGACGGCCGCCGCCCCGAACGGACCGTCTACGCGATCACCCCCGACGGGCGCGCGGAGTTCGAGGATTGGCTTGCCGAGCTGGTGAGCACGCCGGTCCGCGAGTACACCTCGCTCGAGGCCGGGCTGTCGCTGCTCGCCGGGCTCTCCCCCGATGAGAGCGCACGCTTGCTCACCGAGCGCGCCGGCCGGCTCAGGATCGAGCTCGGCGCGATCGACTCGGTGCTGGCGGTGACCTCCGAGCAGGGGCTTCCCGAGCTCTTCGTGATCGAGGAGCACTACCGGCGGGCCCGCCTGGTCGCGGAGATCGCGTTCGTCGTCGAGCTCGCCGACCGCATCCGCACCGAGAAGCTGCCCGGCGTCCAATGGTGGCGCCGGATCAGCGAGCTGCGCGAGCAGGGCGTCACGGTGCAAGAGATCTACGCCGACCCCTTGAGGCATTTGGGGGAGGAGGGTGCGGCGATGCTCGCCCAACTCGACCAGACCAACTGAAGAAACCCCCGGCCAGGTGCGGCAACACCTGACCGAGGGTCCACCCTCGAGCCGGCCCGCGGACCTTCCGGTCACGGTCGCAACCCAAGGCGCACGCACCACGATACGGCAGCCGCGGCCAGCTCCTCACCGAAGAAGGAGCACCGCATGCACACGCACGTCCTGCAGGCAGAAGAGCTGTCCAAGGCCTACCCGACCGGGCGCGGCAAGAAGCCCGTCCAGGCGCTCGACGGCCTCTCGTTCGAGGTCGCGTCGGGCACCGTCTACGGCCTGCTCGGGCCCAACGGAGCCGGGAAGTCGACCACGGTCAAGATCCTCAGCACGCTGTCCACCGCCGACTCGGGCACGGCCACGGTGGCCGGTATCGACGTCGGTCGCCACCCCACGGCGGTACGCCGACGGATCGGCCTGGTCTCGCAGCGTCCCTCGAGCGACCCGATGGCCACCGGACGGGAGAACCTCGTCCTCGCGGCCCGGATCCATGGGCTGAGCAAGCCCGACGCCCGCGCTCGCGCCCAGTGGCTGCTCGACCGGTTCGGGCTGGCCGACGCGGCCGACCGCCTCGTGAAGACCTGGTCGGGCGGCATGTCCCGCAAGCTCGACGTGGCGATCGGGCTGGTGCACCGCCCCGAGGTGCTCTTCCTCGACGAACCGACCACGGGGCTCGACCCCGAGGCCCGCGCCGAGATGTGGGCCGAGGTGGGCAGGATGGCCGGCGACGACGCCATGACGGTGCTGCTGACCACCCACTACCTCGACGAGGCCGACCGGCTGGCCCATCGGCTCGCGATCGTCGACCACGGCCGGATCGCCGTCGAGGGTGCCCCGGAGGAGCTGAAGAACCAGCTGAAGGGCGACGTCGTCCAGGTCGAGCTGGAGACGGCGGAGGCGGCAGCGCGCGCGGCGAGCCGCCTCGAGACGGTGGACGGCCTGTACGACGTCACCGTCGACGGCAGCTCGATGCGCGCCGGTACCAGCAGCGGGGCGCGCGTCGTACCGCAGCTGTTCGCGGTGCTGGACGCCGCCGGTATCGCGGTCGTCTCGGCCACGGTGGCTCGGCCGTCCCTGGACGACGTGTACCTGCGGCACGCGGGTCGCACGTTCGAGGCGGTGGCGTGATGAGCACGCTGGTCAGCCACTCGGTGTTCCTGACATCGCGTTCGGTCAAGGCGTTCATGCGGCAGCCGATCTTCGTGGTGATCACGTTGATCCAGCCGATGTTCTGGCTGCTGCTGTTCGGCAAGCTGTTCCAGTCGGTCGTCGACATCCCCGGCTTCTCGGCGCACGGCTCCTTCCTGGAGTACCTCACTCCCGGGGTGATCGCGATGACCGCGCTCTTCTCGGCGATGTGGGCCGGCACGGTCTACATCGAGGACATGAACCGCGGGGTGATGGACCGGCTGCTCGCCTCGCCGGTACGCCGCGGCGCGATGATGAACGGCACCCTCGCCTACCAGGCGATCACCAGCGTGGTCCAGACGGCCGTTGTACTCGTCGTTGCGCTGGCCGCCGGAGCGCGGTTCGCCGGTGGCGTGATCGGCATCGCGGTCACGTTGGTTGCGGCGATCCTGCTGACGGTGATCTGCGCGGCGCTCTCCAACGCGATCGCGCTGATGTCGCGCCGGCAGGAGTCGCTGATCGGCATCAGCCAGTTCCTCAGCCTGCCGGCGACGTTTCTGTCGTCGGCCGTCATGGACCCTCGGCTCGCCCCGCACTGGATGCAGGTCGT
>JBOHDW010000224.1:0-3472 GCA_050700795.1 Nocardioidaceae bacterium
TCGAGGAGCTTGGGAACCTCGAGGGGTTCCTTGATCTTGGCGAATGAGATGCGATGCGGGGCGAGGTTCTTGCTAGTTGCAGAGTTCTTGGAGGTGCTGCGCGAGGCGGCCAAGAGTGGGTCCTTCCAGGGCACGCGGACTCATCTGGAGATGGCGCCGACCGACCACAAACCGGCCACCGGGCAGGCAGGAGAGCATTTGAGAGCGGGCGCGAGGACCCACCCTAGCCCATCGCACGGCACGACACAACCGCCCGGACCCCGACCGGAGTCCGCGATATCGCAGAAAGCATGCGCCCCTCCGCCGCCCGAGTCAAGCACCCTCGTCACCTTCGAGGAGCCGCCCGGGCGCGGCGAACCGCGCGGTTTGTCCGATTGGCGAAACGGCTGACGGCGGCCCCGCGATCCGCGGGACCGCCGTCGTGGCCGGTTCTTGGTGCTGGTCAGGTGCTGGTCAGCAGCTGGTCACTTGACGGTGACGGAAGCGCCGGCGCCCTCGAGGGCTTCCTTCGCCTTGTCCGCGGCCTCCTTGTTGACCTTCTCCAAGACCGCCTTCGGTGCGGCTTCAACCAGCTCCTTGGCCTCCTTCAGGCCGAGGCTGGTCAGGCTGCGCACCTCCTTGATCACGTTGATCTTCTTCTCGCCCGCTGCCTCGAGGATGACGTCGAACTCGTCCTGCTCGACCTCGCCCTCGGCCTCGGCACCGGCACCGCCAGAGGCGGGGACCGCGGCGACCGCGACCGGCGCGGCAGCGGTCACGCCGAAGGTCTCTTCGAACTGCTTCACGAACTCGCTCAGCTCGAGGAGGGTCATCTCCTTGAACGCGTCGAGCAGCTCGTCGGTGGTGAGCTTCGCCATGGTGGCGGTTCCTTCCTGTGGTCGGCCACGTCGTACGACGCGTCCAGGTTGCCGGTTATCTCGGGGTGGTGCGGTCTCAGGCGTCGGGGGTCTGGTCGGGCTGGTCGGACTGGGCCTCGGGGGGAGCCTCGTCGGGCTGGGCCTCGGGGGTCGGCTCGGGGGTCGGCTCGGGGGCACCACCGCGCAGGATGCTCGGGTCCTGCTCGGCCTTGTCCCGCAGCGCGCCGGCGACTCGGGCCGCCTGCGCGAGGGGAGCGTTGAACAGCTGAGCGGCCTGGGTGAGCGACGCCAGCATGGCGCCGGCAAGCTTGCCGAGCAGGACCTCGCGCGACTCGAGGTCGGCCAGCTTGGCGATCTCTCTCGCGTCGAGCGACTTGCCCTCCAGGACACCACCCTTGATCACGAGGGCCGGATGTGCCCTCGCGAAGTCACGCAACCCCTTGGCCGCCTCGACCGCATCGCCATTGATGAAGGCGATCGCGGTCGGACCGGTGAGCAGGTCGTCGAAGGCGTCGACCCCCGCCTGGGTTGCCGCGATCTTGGTCAGCGTGTTCTTGACCACGGCATAGCTGGCGTTCCCGCCGAGGGCGCGCCGCAGATCCTGCAGCTGCTTCACGGTGAGACCGCGGTACTCGGTCAGTACGGCACCCGCGGACTCCTGGAACGACTCCACGAGCTCCGCGACCGCTGCGGTCTTGTCTGGCCGCGCCATGAGTCTCCTGTCCTGGTGCTGGGTCCTGGTGCTGGTTCTGCTGCCTGGGCTGGTAGCTCCCGCAACGAAAAACGCCCCGGCGCAGGCGCACGGGGCGAAGGTCGGACGAGGGCCGACTCACACGGTGTCACCTGCGCGGGCCGCCCGCGGGTGCGGGGCCTTCGGCCGGTGCGGGACTGCTCCCACGCCGACGACCGGCGGTCTTTGGTTCCGCGGGACAGGCTACGCGAGACCGAGGCGGTGAGCCAAATCAAGGGCCGTATTCGGACATTCCGGATTTCCACCCCAGACCAGTCGCGGTGGTGCTGAAATGTCCGCGTGGATCTTTCCCTCGAGCTGCTGAAGGGCGTCCTCGACCAGGCCGACTATCGGGTACGCGCCGGAGCACATCCGACCTCGCGTCTGTGGCCGACGGGTTTCGAGGTCCTCGACCGTGCGCTCAGTGGTGGATTCCGGTCCGGGGAGCTGATCCTTCTCGCGGGCCCGCACGGCCTCGGCAAGACCACCTGGGTCCTCCAGGTCGCCCGCAACGTCGCCCGCTCCGGTCGCTCCGTGGTGGTCTTCTCCTTCGAGCACGACCTGCCCTCGCTGCTGATCCGGCTGGTAGCACTTGAGGCCGGCACCCTGGTCGGTGCCGAGGCGCCCAGCCTCAACCGAATCCGGCAGTCGTTCGAGGCCCTGGACGGACTCAGCGGTTCGCTGCAGGACAGGCTGGCCGAGACCTCCGGGGGCGCGAAGGCCCTCGACGTGGTGCGCGAGTACGCCGACCGCGTCGTACTCCACCGCTCCCTGGGAAGCTCGACCACCATCGAGTCGATCCAACAGGCGATCAACGACGTGCGCGAAGAGACCGGTCAGCTGCCGATGGTCATCGTGGACTACCTGCAGAAGGTGCACGCTCCTGGCGACGTCTCCGAGCAGGACCGCATCACCGGCGTGGTCGAGGGGCTCAAGGACCTGTCGATCGAGAGCGACGTCCCCGTCCTGGCCGTGGTGGCCTACGACAAGGAGGGGCTCGAGGTCGGCAAGCGGATGCGCGTGCAGAACATGCGCGGCTCCTCGGCCCTCGCCTACGAGGCCGACACCGTCCTGCTGCTCAACAACAAGTACGACATCGTCGCGCGCCACCACCTGGTCTACGACATCGGGAACGCCGAAAGGTTCCGCAACTGGGTCGTTCTCACCATCGAGAAGAACCGCAACGGCCAGGCCGGGATCGACCTGGAGTTCCGGAAGCGGTTCGACCAGGCCCGTTTCGAGTCCGAAGGACAGCAGGTCGTCGAGAAGCTCGTCGACGAGCGCGTCTTCCTCGAGTGACCGGCCGTCCGTCAAGACCGCCGACGGGTCAGGACTCCTCGTCCGTGGTGACCTTGCGCGTGCGGTTCGGGTCGACCTGGATCCCCGGGCCCATCGTGGTGGAAACGGTCACCTTCCGCAGGTAGCGACCCTTGGAGCTGGCCGGCTTGAGCCGGAGCACCTCCTCGAGGGCGGCCGAGTAGTTCTCCGCCAGCTGGGCCTCGCCGAACGACGCCTTGCCGATGATGAAGTGCAGGTTCGCGTGCCGGTCGACCCGGAACTCGATCTTGCCGCCTTTGATGTCGGAGACCGCCTTCGCGACGTCCGGGGTCACCGTGCCGGTCTTCGGGTTGGGCATCAGCCCGCGGGGGCCGAGCACCCGGCCGAGCCGGCCGACCTTGCCCATCATGTCGGGGGTGGCCACGACAGCATCGAAGTCGAGCCAGCCGCCGTTCACCTTCTCGATGAGCTCGTCGCCACCCCGGACCTGATGGGCAAGGTCGGCAAGGTCGCCCGTGTCCTGGGTCCGCGTGGTCTGATGCCCAACCCGAAGACCGGCACGGTGACCCCGGACGTCGCGAAGGCCGTCGCCGACATCAAGGGCGGC
>JBOHDW010000225.1:0-5715 GCA_050700795.1 Nocardioidaceae bacterium
CATGAGCGTCGGCATGTCGAGCGCGACCGACAGGCCGCCGCCGCCCTCGGCCAGGATCATCTTGTAGCGCTCGTTCGTCTGCTCGGCGTTGCCGAAGCCGGCGAACTGGCGGATCGTCCACGTCCGGCCGCGATAGCCGGTCGGATAGAGGCCACGCGTGAACGGGAACTCGCCGGGCCACTCGGAGCCGGAGACGCCGTACGCCGGTGCGACCTCCATGCCCGAGAGGGTGCTGAAGTCGGCGTCGCGGACCCTGCCGTCGGCCAGCGCCGCGTCGTAGCGTCGCTGCCATCGGGCCTGAGGCGTGTCGGCAGTGGCCTCCTCGCCGACCACTCCACCGGTCTGCTCGGGCACGGTCTCCTCGGGCACGGTCTGCTCGGGCACGCGCCAACCTCCTCGCCTCGGATCCCCTCCTCTCAAAATACTAGGACGTCCAACTATTTCTGTCGACCCGGCTCGAACGCCCGGTCAGAAGTCGCCGGCCCTGGCCCGAACCGGCTTGAGCAGGCCAGAGAGCGCCCGCAGCTCGTCGGCGCCCATCCCGTCGATCGCGAAACGCGCGTCGACGAGCGCGGTGGTGGCCTTCTCGACCAGTTCACGTCCAGCGGGTGAGATGACGGCGAGCACCGTCCGCCCGTCCACCGGATGCCTGCGTCGTACGACGAGCCCGGCCGACTCCAGCCGATCCACGATCGAGGTGACCGACGTGGGATGGACCTGGAGCCGCTCCCCCATCTTGCCCAGCGGCAGCGCCCCCTCTCGCGAGAAGGTCAGCAGCACCAGCGCCTCGTAGCGCGCGAACGTCAGCCCATGCGGACGAAGCAGGTCATCCAGCTGACCCAGCAGGAGCTGCTGGACGCGCATGAGTGAGGTCACCGCGTGCATCTCGTCGACGGCCTCCCAGCGCAGCGCCCACTGTCGCGCCGCCTCGTCGATCGGGTCGAACGGCAGCTTCCGCCGTGAGGAGGGCATGGCGGCACCCTAGGACATCAGGACGCCCCCCGAGCCTGGCGGGCGGCCGGCGCCAGCGCCTTCAAGCCGGGTCGACGGGGTTTTGCGTTGCATTCAAGCGGCCCGACGTCAGCCTTGTTCGGCCCAGCGGAGGGTGGAGGGCCGGCCGAGCCGGGTGATCCGACGCGACACCAACAGCGCCACGAGTACGGCGACCAGGAGCACCCCCACCCCCGAACCGAGCACAAGCCCCCACTCGACGCCGTACGCCGGCTTGGGGTCGTACGCCGAACGCGGACCGAGCCCGATGGCCGGGAGCACCAATGCGAGGGAGATCAGCGCCGAGACCACGCCCATCACGACCGCCATCCCGAGCAGGCCGAGGTACTCCAGCACCGACGCTCGCACCAGGGCCCGCTGGCTGACCCCGACGACCCGAAGCGAGGCAACCTCGTAACCCCGCCAGCGGGCCGACATCACCGCAGACGCGAAGACCCCGAAGATGGCCAGGAGCAGGGCGACCAGGCCGATGCCGAGGAAGACCTGGAGCCCGCGGCTGAACGCGTCGTTCTTCAGCGTCGACGAGCGGGCTGCGAGCGAGTCGAAGGGGGTCAGGTTCACCCCCGCTGCCCGGATCGCGTTGAACACCGAGGGCGGGGTGCCCGCCTTCGCCCAGAGCTGGGTGACCAGCACCAGGCCGGCCGGAGGGGCGTACTCGACCAGCTCGGTCGACAGGTCGGCGAGCTCGCCCTGGTCTCCCAATTGGGGCAGCGCGGTCACCCGGTTGACGATCCGGACCGGGAGGTAGCCGCCGTTGAGCGAGGTGCCTTGGACGGTCGACAGTGGATAGCTCAGCGCGGTGCCGCTCCCCGCCCGCACGATCGAGGTCACCGGGGTGCCGCGGGTGGCCAGCACGGGCACCACCGCCGGCGTCGAGGTGGGGGTCATCCGGGCGATGCCGGCGATCGGGGTGACCTGTCCGGGGCCCGGGGGCAGGTTGCCGAGGAAGAGCCGGACCAGCATCCCGTGGGCGGACGGGGTCAGCGTGAGTGGCGGGTCGATGAGCGACACCGGGAACGGTTGCGCCGGACGCCAGGCCCCGATCCGGGTGAGACCCCAGTCAACGGTCCTGCCGTCGATCGCTATCGAGTGAATAGTGAACGACCCGTTCACGTCCGAGACCGACTGCCCTTCATCGGAGAAGAAGAGCTGACTGACCAGGCAACGCTTGGTGCAGTCGAACAGCTCGGTGTGCAGCACCCTCGTCGCGTGCGCCTTGACGAAGCCGATCGCCTGGTCGCGGGTCTCACCGTCGTCGTTGACGTACTTCAGCCACATCTGGGTCTTGGACCGAGTGTGGGAGCGCAGCGCTCCGGCAGTGACGGTTGCGGTGATCCTGCGCCCGGTGAACGCCAACCGCTGTGCGTGCGGCTCGAGGCGTTGCTGGAGCCGACTCGCCGTCAGGGTCGACCAGGAGGGATCCCAGGCCATCACGTTGGCGAACCTGGTGGCGTCGACGAGGATGTGCCGGCCCAGCCCGTTGCCGGAGTTGTCCAGGACCGCGGCCATCACCCACTTCCCGTGCGGATCCACCTGGTGGGTGACCCGCATCAGCCGCCCGGCCGTGGCGTCCGTGTCGAAGGTGCGGTCCGCCCCGATCTCGGCCCGAGCGCGGCTGTCTCGCCAAGAGTTCGAGGAGTGCGCGGCGGACAGCGAGAAGCCGATCATCGACACCGCGAGCAGCATCGGCACCATCAGGTTCAGCAGGTCACCGCGGCGCGCCAGTCGTCGGCTGGCCAGGTAGAGCGGGGTGCTCCCCCGCCCGGCCGTACGACGCACGAGCAGCCGACTCGCCATCCGGAGCAGCACCATTGCGAACACCGCGACGGCGAGCGCCACGAACATCGGCGCAAGGAGGGCGAGCAACTGGGCTCCTTGGTGCTTGGAGACCAGCAGCTGGGCGACCGCGGCGAACGCGACCGCCACCGCGGCGGTCCGCAGCACCGTCCCCCAGCGCGACGCCCCACTCGCCCGTACCGAGCCGGACAGCGACGAAGAGAGCGGCTCCTGGATCACCGACAGCGCCGCCGAGGTCGCGGCCAGCAGCGCCGCGGCCGCCACGACGACGAGAGCGACCCAGGCGTTGCGCTCGATCGGCACGGAGACCCCGCCGAGCCGCGTCCGCGCGATCAACCGAGCGGCGACCACGGCCAGCGCCACGGCGACCGGGACCGCGACGGCGACAGCCAGGAACGGCTCGGCCACCGCGAACCTGAACACCCGCCAGCGACTGTGCCCGCGCAGCTTGGCCAACGCGACGTGCGGACGACGCTGCTCGGCCGCGGTCGACACCATCCCGTAGAGCAGCAGCAGCACGAGTACGACCAGTGGCGCGAGCGCGGCCAGCATCACCCGCGACAACAGGGTGTGCTCGGAGCGCACCTGCGCGAAGACGGAGTGCAGGTCGAGGTCGGGAGACGGGTTGTTCCCCGACGCGTTGATCGTCTTGGTGACGAAGGAGGTGGCGGTCCGATTGGCCGCGGCCATCGAGTCGATCCCGACCTTGGCCAGGTCGATCGGCCGGTCGTTGCCGCCCACCACGTCCTCGGAGGTCATCGTCGCGGGAGCGACCAGCAGGGCCGGGGTGAGCGGCGGCCCCAGCGGCGGGCCGCCGAGGCTGGGGGGCACCGGCTTGAGGTTGTCCACACCGGTGAACCGGGACAGGTCGAACCACGCCGGTGACGTCGGGTCGTCGATGGTGTAGGTGCCCACCACCGTGAACGTCCGCGGCACCTTGTGCAGGACCTCGACGACCACCTTGCCGCCGCCGAACGGTGCCTTCTTCAGGCGAAAGGTGCGGGTCTCGTAGGTCAGGGAGAGGTGCCCGCCGACGCCGAGCCCCATCGTCTTGGCCATCGTCGTCTGCAGCAGCACCTGCCCGGGCTGGGTGGGGCAGCTGCCCGTGATCCTGGCGAACCGGCACATGCCGGCCCGCCAGTACAACGGCGCGGTGAACTCGTGGGTCTTCCAGACGAGCAGGCCGCCCTGGTCGTGCAGCCACGGGACCGGTGCCGCCCAGTACCGGTTGATCGAGGGGGTGGTCAGCGCGGCTCGCGTGTCAGCCAGGAGCTGCTGCGAGGGCTTCGGGTGCACCACCGCCGGCCCCCCGGCGTTGCGCGAGACAGGTGGCACGGAGACCTCGGAGTCGGTCAGCCCCACGGTGTACGGCGCCCGCTGGCTCAACCGCTGATCGAGCAGGTGCTCGCTCGAGGCGCGGGAGTACATCGGTCCAAGCATCGCCGCGGTCAGCGCCAGCACCGACACCAGGAGGCTGGCGCCGTTGAGGCCGCGCCTGGCCCAGACGCCGGAGAAGAGGATCCTCATTCGTCCGGCTCCGTTCGAGTCTCGACGGGCCGCAGCACGAGTCCCTCACCGGTCTCCTCGAACTGGACCAGGGTGCCGGCCGGGAACCGACCGGCCAGCTCCTCCGGGATGTGCACCGCCATGTCCTCGTCGATCACCCCGAAGTCGAAACCGTGCCGCCCTTCGGCGCCGATCCGGCCGCTGCGAATCGTGATGCTGCGCGGCATCTGCTCGGCCACGTCGGCGTCGTGGGTGACCATCACCACCGTCGTACCGAACTCGGAGTTGACCTGGTGGAGGAGCTGGACCATCGCGTCGCGGTCGTCGTGACTGAGCTGGGAGGTCGGCTCGTCGGCCAACAGCAGACCGGCGCCGGAGGAGATCGCGCAGGCGAACGCAATCCGCTGGCGTTCCCCGCCGGACATTCCGGCCAGGGGTCGGGCGGTGAGCCCTCCCAGTCCGAGCCGCTCCAGCAGCTCGTCGGGGCGGGGCAGCCGGCGGCGGTCCGCGGGCGAGGTCGCCCGGCGGGCGAACTCCACGTTGTCGAGGGGCTTGGCGTAGGGCAGCAGGTTGCGGTTCGCCCCTTGTAGCAATGTCGCGACCTTGCCGGAGCGCAGCCGAGCCAGGTCGCGCTCGCTGATGCGCGAGATGTCCTGCCCGTCGACGAGCACCTTCCCGGCCGACGGCCGCAGCACGCCGCCGAAGAGGTTGAGCAGGGTCGACTTGCCCGAGCCGGACGGGCCGAGCAGGGCTACCTGCTCCCCGGGGCGGATGTCGACGTTCACCCCGCGGAGCGCGACGACGTCGTGGCCCCCGGCGGTGCGGTAGATCTGCACGACGTTGGCGCACCGAACCCCGACGCCGGGCGTCCGCTGGGCGTACTCGGTCATGACGGCTTCCGGAACATGTCGTGTTCGTGCCCGGGGCCATCGGCCACCGTCGGCACCATCGGGGTGGCCGTGTCCACCCGACGGCCGTCGACCAGGTGGAGCTCGTCATCGCACTGCTCGGCGACCTCGGGGTCGTGGGTGGCCAGCACGACGACCACCCCACGGTCGGCCTCCCGCCTGATCTCCCCGACCACCAGGTCGCGGCTCTTCGCATCCAGCTCGCTGGTCGGCTCGTCGGCCAGGAGTACGCCGGGCGCGACAGCGAGCGCCCGCGACACGGCCACCCGCTGGAGCTGTCCTCCGGAGAGCTCGGAGGTGAGCCGATCGCCGAGGTCCCCGACACCGATGCGCTCGAGGGTCTCCCGCGCGGTGCGGATCGCCGTCACCGGGTCGACCCCTCGCGCCCGCAATGCGACCGAGACGTTCTCCTCCGCCGTCAGTGACGGCACCAGCCCGAAGGTCTGCAGGACGAAGGCGGTGTCGGCGGGCGGCTCGCCACTGGCGGTTCCGA
>JBOHDW010000226.1:0-2708 GCA_050700795.1 Nocardioidaceae bacterium
ACGTCGTCGGTGCGACCGATGTAGGTGATGTAGCCATCCTCGTCGCGGGAGGCCACGTCACCCGTGTGGTAGAAACCGCCGGCCATCGCCTCGGCGTTGCGCTCGTCGTCGCCCTGGTAGCCGGTCATCAGCGGGAGCGGGTGCTCGGCCAGGTCCAGGCAGATCTCGCCCTCGCCGGGCCCGTCGATCCGGGTGTTGGTCAGCGGGTCGACCAGCACCGAGGGCACCCCGGGAAGCGGCCGGCCCATCGAACCGGGCTTCACCTGCGAGCCGGGGGTGTTGGCGATCTGCGCGGTCGTCTCGGTCTGGCCATAGCCGTCACGGATGGTCAGCCCCCACTGCCGGCGTACCTGCTCGATGACCTCCGGGTTGAGCGGCTCGCCGGCGGCGAGCACCTCCCTGAGGTCCCCGGGGCCGCCGGAGAGGTCAGCATTGATCAGCATCCGCCAGACCGTCGGCGGCGCGCAGAACGACGTGACGTGGTGCTCGCGCAGGACCTGCAGCAGCGCCGCCGCGTCGAACCGCGCGTAGTTGTAGAGGAAGATCGTCGCCTCGGCCGCCCAGGGTGCGAAGAAGCACGACCACGCATGCTTGGCCCAGCCCGGACTCGAGATCGCCAGGTGGACGTCCCCGGGTCGGACCCCGAGCCAGTACATCGTCGACAGGTGGCCCACCGGGTAGGACACCTGGGTGTGCTCGACGAGCTTCGGCTTGGAGGTGGTGCCGGAGGTGAAGTAGAGCAGCAGCCTGTCGTTCGGCGCCGTACCCGGGTGGTCGAGGGCGGCGCTCACCGGCTGGTCGTACGCCGCCCGCAGGTCGTGCCACGTGTGCCGGGCAGCCGTCGCCGGGCCGACGCTGATGCACACGTAGTCGCCGGGAACGGTCTCGAACTTGCCGGTGTCGGAGGGGTTGCAGACGACCGCCTTCGCCGCCCCGCGGGAGATCCGGTCGACCAGGTCGTTGGGGCCGACCGCGGTCGACGTCGGCATGATCACTGCGCCGAGCTTCATGATCGCCAGCATCGTCTCCCACAGCTCGACCTGGTTGCCGAGCATGACGATCACCGAGTCGCCGCGGCCGATGCCCCGGTCGCCGAGCCAGGCCGCGACCTGGTCGGACCGCCCGGCCAGCTCGTCGAAGGATCGGGTGGTGATGGTGCCGTCCTCCTCGACGATGACCAGCCCCGGGTGCGGGTTCCCACGCGCGAACGCGTCGAACCAGTCGACGGCCCAGTTGAAGCGGTCGCCGAGCTCCGGCCACGCGAACTCACCGACTGCTCGGTCGTGATCGCCAGCGAGGGTGAGGAGCCTGTCCCGGGACGTGCGGTAGTTGTCGGTAGCAGCCATGAGGCCACGCTAAACCGAGCCCCGAAGATTGTCAGTGCGCGAGACCGCTGACCAGCTCCGCGCGCGGCAGGTCGGCGATCAACCGTCCCGGAAGCAGCAGCTTCGACCTGCGGACACCGCTGCCGAGGACCGCGATGTCGAGGTCGACGACGGTCGCGTCGACGAACACCCGCCACTGCTCGGGGAGGCCGATGGGGGTGATCCCGCCGTACTCCATGCCGGTCAGGGTGATCGCCCGGTCGGCGGGCAGGAAGGAGGCCTTGCGCACGTCGAGGGCGCGCCGAACCACGTTGTCCAGCCGGGTGTCCGCCCGGATCAGGCAGGCCGCGATGCGCTCCTGCCCGTCACGCCGTCCGGCCACCACGACGCAGTTGACGCTGGTGTTGAGCGGCAGCTCGTAGGCCACGGTCATCGCGGTGGTGTCTGCCAGGGCCGGGTCGATCTCGACCACACCCACCTCGCCGGCTCCTCTCCAGGTGGCCAACGCGGTCGCGACGGAGCCGCCGAGCAGGTCGGGCCGGGTCACCGCCGGCACCGTGAACAGCCGTCCGAGCGTGGGAACGGTCATCGGGCGTCGGCCACCTCCTTGCGCAGTCGCAGGCCGAGCAACGAGGCAAGGAGCAAAGTCACCCCCGCCATCAGCAAGGCCCCCGCGGCCCCCATGGAGCCGGGGACCAGATCATGCAGGGCCTCCGGAACCGCGAGCGTCAATCCCACCACACCGGCGGCGAGATAGGGCCATTTCGGGCGAACTGCGTAGATCCCGAAGGCGACCACTGCCGCCATGCCGGTGAGCACGTACCCCAGGGGGGCGCTCTGAAGACCGGGCAGCTGGGCGCCCACAACGGCGAGGATGCAGCCGAGAACCCGACCGGCCGCGGGCTCCCGCCAGGTGCCGGTCTCGGCCATCCCGAGCCAGGCCAGGCCCAGCGCCAGATAGAGCAGCCCCACCGCGGTGGTCCCGTCGTCGGCGACGGCGGAGACTCCCGACGCGACGACGACCATCGCAGCCGCCGCGATGGCGAGTTGCGCGAGCACCGTCGGAAGCGCCAGGTACCCCAGGACCGCAACCACCAGCGCCACTCCCGATCCGGCAACCAACGGCCAAGCCGAGTCGACGCCCGACTGCGGCGACAGGGCGATCACTACACCAAACCCCAGGGCCCAGGCCGTGCCCGCCACCAGGACCGAGCCCAGCCGTCGGCGTACCGGCTGGCGGGGCGGGCGAACCGCCGCGACCCCGCCTCCGCTGAACACGAGGGCGATCGCCGCCGCACCGAGTGCGACCGTCGCCACCAGGAGCACCGCGATCCGTTGGCCACGCGCGAGCGAGTCCCAACTGCCCGCGAAGAAGACGAGCAC
>JBOHDW010000227.1:0-8150 GCA_050700795.1 Nocardioidaceae bacterium
CAACCGGACCCAGCGATGGGACACCGGCTTGCCGGCGACCGTGGTCAAGGTCCCGCTCAGCGTCGTCGAGCGCCCCGTCCGCAATATGCCGGACCTTCCGAGCGAGTCCGCGATGGTCAACCGGCTCTTCGTCGGGGGGGTGATCGTCAGCGGGGTCCCGGCGGTGGCGGCCGCGGCGTACAGGCTGTCGCCGGTGAAGGCGGCGCGATAGCTGGCCGCCCGCGACACCCTGACTCTGGCCGACCAGTGGCCCTTGCTGTCGGTCGCGGGGCTCGTCACGGTCCCCCAGGTGGTGGTTCCGGCCGCCTGACGCTGGAGAACGACGTGGCGACCGGCCACGCCCACGGCACCGTTGTCCAGGGTTCCGGCGAAGGTGACGACCTGCCCGGCGCGCGGCGCGTGGCGGTTCGCCTTCATCGTCAGGGCCACCGGGTTCAGCTTGACGGTGATCGCCTGCGCGGTCGAGTTCACCCTCGCGTAGGCGGGCTCCCCCGCGAAGGTCGCCCGGTAGCGCGCGGTCGTCATCATCTTGGTCTTGGTGGTGAACGCACCCGTGGCGTCGGTCGTCACCGTGGCGATCCGCTGCCACCTGCTGCTGCCGGCCGGGAGTCGGCTGATCGTCACCCGACGAGTGGCCAGCGGCTGCTTGGCCGAGGTGGCCAGGTCGCCGGAGAGGGCGAGCGTCGTACCGGCCAGCGTGCTGGCCGCGGTGCTGGCCAGGCTCAGGGTGGTCGGAATCGGGGTCAGCGTGATCGCCTCGACGGGCGACGAGGACGGCTTGTAGTCCGCGTCACCGGCGAAGCCGACCCGGTAGTCCCCGGCCGCGCTGACGACCTGGGAGAAGGTGAACGCCCCGGCCTTCGTGGTGGCCGCGGTCCCCAGCGGACTCCACGTGTTGGCGCCGGGCGCGGAGGTGGACAACGTCACCTTTCTGCCGGCGACCGCCTTGCCGGCCGGGTCACGCAGGGTGCCGGTGAACGTCACCGCTTGCCCGGACTGCGGGGCGGGGTTGTCCGCGGCGAGGGTGAGCGCGGTGGCGCTCTTCTTGAACGCGAGCGCGAACTTCTGCAGCTGGATCAGGTTGCCGTTGAAGGAGTCCTTGTCGACGTTCCCACTGATCCCCGGGATCCGGCCGGTGCTGGTCGACTGCCAGAACGAGAACGTCGGCCAGCCACCGGGGACGCGCGGTGACTTGACGCCGTAGTTGGCGATCCAGAGGGGGTAGTGGTGGAAGGCGGTGCTGTTGTTCAGCCGCTCCTCCCAGAAGGCGGGGGACACGTAGATCATCGGGTCCCGCCTGGTGAGCCGCTGCACCTCGACCAGCCAGTTCCGGGTCCAGGTGATCAGCTGCTTCGGGCTCAACCCCCCGGTGACCTCGAGGTCGAGGACCGGGGGAAGAGTGCCCCGTCCGGTCTGCGGCCCGATGACGCTGGCGAAGTACCGGGCCTGCGCGACCGCCGTACCGACGCGCGGGCGAGCGAAGTGGTAGGCGCCGCGGTAGATCCCCGCCTTCGCCGTGGCCGCCCAGTCGGCGGCGAAGTACGGATCGCGGAAGGTGGTCGACTCGGTCGCCTTGAGGAAGGCGAACTTGACCCCGCTCTTGGCCACCGCCGTCCAGTTGAGGCTCGGCTTGTGCTGGTAGTGCGAGGTGTCGACCCCGCGCTGCATCGCGAACGCGGTCGTGGTGGTGAGGGTCAGCAGCGCCACCACCCCCGCGGTGCCGACGCGGATCGTCCTCCGCAGCGATCGTCGGGGTACGGCGGGCGTCGCGTTGAGCACGAGCGGTTCTCCCTTCGAGCGACCCTCGATGAGGCGGAAACACCCTGCCGGCCGGCCTCGGATCGCTTCGGCAGATTAGCCCGATTTCGTCACTCTGTGAACAGGAATCAACAACTTTCACACGCGACACGCGAGTTACATCCGTGTCATTCAGTCGTGGGTGTGCTAATCGAGGCGATGGCGCCCACCGTCTCACGACACGGCCACCGAATGGTCGCAAACAACATGCTCCCGTCCCGAAAGGGTGCGGTTGGGGACCAATCCGCACACAAGGAGGGGCCGGTCAGACGAACGGCCGCAAACCCCGCTTCGCGAGCTGGTCCGCGACGATCACCCGCTGCACCTCGCTGGCCCCCTCCCAGATCCGCTCGACCCGCAGCTCCCGGGTGAACCGCTCGGCCACGTTCTCGCGCATGTACCCGCGCCCGCCGAACACCTGCACCGCCCGGTCGGCGACCCGGCCGGCCATCTCCGAGGCGTACAGCTTGATCATCGAGCTGCGGGCGTGCAGCACCTTGCGGTCCAGCCCCTCGTCCACGCTGCGCGCGGTCTCATAGACCATCGCCCGGGCCGCGAACAGCTCGGTGGCGCAGTCGGCGAGCATCCCCTGCACGAGCTGCTTGTCGATGAGCCGTTCCGCGCCGACGACCCGCTCCCGGGCGAAGGCGGTGGCCTCCTCGGTCAGCCGCTCGGCCGCTCCCAGACAGCGCGCGGCCACCATCAGCCGCTCGAACCGGAACCACTCCTGCGCGAAGGTCATCCCCTCGCCCTCCTGGCCGACCAGGTTGCCGACCGGGACCCGGACCCCCTCGAACGCGACGATCGGGTGCTGGTGGCTCACCGTGTGCGAGTACGCCGGCACCCGGACCACCCTCATCCCCGGCGACGGGATGTCGACCACCACGAGTGCGTGCTCACCCTCGTGCGGACCGCCGGCCAGCACCCCCTGGAAGAACAGGTACGACGCCGAGTTGTACGACGTGACGTGCCACTTGACCCCGTCGAGGACGTACTCATCCCCGTCTCGCCGGACCGTGGCCGCCAGGGCCGACACGTCGGAGCCGGCGTGCTCCTCGGTGATCGCGTAGCACTCCTCCATCTGCCCGCGCACGGTCGGCTCGATCCACCGCGACCGCTGCTCGTCGGTCGCCACCGGGGGCCACCACGACGGCGGCGTGGCGAGCACCCAGCCTAGGGCGTTGGTCACCCGGCCGGCCTGCTCCTGCACGAGCACCTGCTGGAGCGCGGTGCACCCCTGCCCGCCGACGTCGGTCGGCATGTTCGTGGCGTAGAGACCGAGCTCGATGGCCCGTCGCCGGTGCTTCTCTGCAACCCCGTCGAGGAGTACGCCGCCGGCGAGCTCGGCGGCCTCCTCCAGGGGGATCAGATCGTCGGCGAACGCCCGCGCCGTCGCTTGCAGGGCCAGATCCGCCGCGCTGAGTCCGTACATGGAACCCCTTCCTTGACTGACCGTTCAGCCTATGACAGCAGCGCGTCGACGACGACCGCGCCGGTGGGCGTGCAGACCAGCGGGTTCAGGTCCAGGGCGCCGATGCCGTCCCCCAGCTCGAGGGCGAGCCCGCCGAGCGCGACGATCGCGTCGAGCACCGCGTCCCGGTCGGCCGGCGGCCGGCCCCGGACCCCGTCCAACAGCCGGCCCACCTTCGGGAGGCGGTCGAGCAGCCGGCACGCCCCTTCGTGGTCGAGGGGGGGCAGCGCGACGGCCCGCTCGTGGACGAGTTCGACGAGCGCGCCGCCCGCGGCGACGAGGACGAGCGGACCGAGGTGCGGATCCCTGACGATCCCCAGCGCCACCTCCACCCCGGCGGGCAGCCGCGGCTGGATGAGGACCTCGGAGCCGAGCCGTCCGGCCATCTCGTCGTAGGCCGCAATCAACGCGGACGGGTCGGCAAGGCCGAGCACGACCCCGTCGACGTCGGTCTTGTGCGCCACGGTCGACGTCTTGAGCACGACCGGGTACCCGACGCTCGCGGCGGCGGCTCGGGCCTCTTCCGCGCTCGACGCCGGGACCGTCGGGGCCACCTCGAGCCCGTAGTCGACGAGCAGCGTGCAGAGGGTGGCCGCATCGACCGGGCCGCCGGCGATCACCGCCCGCCAGCCGGCCGCCCTGGCCTCGTCGATGCGAGGGGTCGGGGCCGGGCGCCGCGGTTCCGCGGCGACCAGGAGGTGGTGCAGCGCCGCCATCCCCGACGTGAGCCCCTCCAGGACGGGCACGCCGGCCTCCCGAAGTCGACCGGCCCGGACCTGGTCGACCGCGGCGGCCACCGCGCTGAGCACCACGACCGGCTTGTCGGTGGAGCAGTGCACGGCCAGTGCCGCTTCGGGGTAGGACTCGTCCCCGTCGTACTCCTCGACGAGGTCGACGCTGAGCGCCACCACGTCGACGGCGTCGTCGGCGGCCAGGGTGGTCAGGCAGGCGGTGAACAGCTCCTCGGTGCGCGCTCCGGTCCCCCAGACGTCGAGGGGGTTGGCCGGGGCGATCCCCTCCTCGACCTCGTTCGCGAGCAGCCGCAGAGTGTCGTCGGAGAGGGTCGCGAACCGGACTCCGGCGCGATCGGCCGCGTCGGCGGTCAGGGCGCGTTCCCCCCCGGAGTCGTGCACGGTGGCAATGCCGCGGGCGCGAGCCGCGCCGCCTCCCCCGACAGTCCCCCCGGCCCCGGCAGAGCAGCGCCGGCCCACCGCGAACAGCTCGAGGGTGTCCACGAACTCCGCGAAGTCGAGGGTCCGGTGGACCCCGTGGGCGTCGAAGAGCGCCTCCCAGGCACCCTGCTCGCCCAGCAGCGCACCGGAGTGGGCCCCGACCATGGCCCGTCCGACCTCGGACACACCCACGGTCAACGCCACCACCGGTACGTCGGCCGCCTCGGCCCGGGCGAGCGCCGAGCGCAGCGCGGGAGCGTCACGCATCGCCTCCAGGAAGAGCCCGATGACCCGGGTCTCGGGTAGGTCCAGGGCATAGTCGAGGTACGCCGCGGCCGGGGTCACCAGCTCCTGACCCGAGGAGACGGCGAGGGAGAACTCCAGCCGGCGGTGGCTGCGCAGCAATGCGGAGAAGACCGACCCGGAGTGGGTGACCAGCGCGATCGGCCCCACCGGGAGGGGGTCTCGCTCGAGGTAGCCGATCGCCCGGATCCCGCGCGCGGGGTTCACGAACCCCATGCAGCCCGCCCCGCACAGCGCCATCCCCGCCGCACCGGCGGCCGCGGCCAGGTCCTCGGTGACGCCGTGCGCGCTGCCGAAGACGACGGCCGCTCCGTCGCCGCGCTCGCCGGCCAGCTTGACCTGGTCGACCAGGACGGCGTCCGGCACTCCGAGCACGACCAGGTCGACGGGTTCGGGAACGTCGGCCAGCGACGGGAGGCACGGGTGGCCCAGCACCTCGCGGTGGCGGGGGTTGACCAGGTACACCCGGGGACCGGCCGGGCTGCTCAGCACCCCCGAAACGAGGCGCCGGCCGAACGAGCCGGGCCGCTCGCCGGCACCGACCACCGCGATCGAGCGCGGCTCGAGCAGCCGGCGTACGACGGCACCCGCCATCACCGCTCCTCCGTCGAACGTCTTGACTGACTGTTCAGTCTAAGTGCGTGTTACGGTGTCGTCCAGACCAGCTCCGTGGCACCTCCACGGCTACAAGGAGAGGACCATGACGCAGCGCCACCGCGAGCCGGCCTCGGGTGTCGGCGCGGACCAGCGCCGCGAGGCGATGCTGGAGGCGGCCGCGACGATCATCGCAGAGCGCGGGTTCAGCGAAACCCGGATCACCGACGTGGCGCGCCGGGTCGGCGCGTCACCCGCCCTCGTCGTGTACTACTTCGGCACCAAGGACTCCCTGCTGACCGCGGCCCTCAAGCACTCCGAGAACGCGTTCTACCAGGCCGCCGAGGAGATGCTGACGGGGACGCCGGCCCTGCGTGACCGCCTCGAGATGCTGGTCCGCCTGACGTTCGTGCCGCAGGCCCAGAACGAGGTACCCGGTGCCTGGGGCCTGTGGTTCGACCTGTGGGCACAGGCGTTCCGCCACCCCCAGGTGGCCAAGGACCGCATCGAGCTCGACGATCGGTGGCGGGCGATGATCCAGCGGGTGGTCGAGGACGCGGTGGCCGCCGGCGAGATCGCCAAGGTCGACGCCCACGAGTTCGCCGTCACCTGGTCGGCCCTGCTCGACGGGCTGTCGATCCAGGTGGCCCTGGAGGACCCGGCGATGCCTCCCGACAAGGCCGAGGTGGTCGCGCTGGAGTTCGCCAAGCGCGAGCTCGGAGTAACCCGCACCCGCCGCTGAGCGGCGGTCAGGCCGGCGGCAGGAGCTGGACGGCGGCCGGCGAGACCCGCGCACAGACCAGGCTGCCCTCCCGCAGCCAGTCCGGGACCTCGCCGTGCACGTTCGCCACCTCGGCGACCAGCGCGAGCGTGCCGACCCGCAGGGTCACATGGCTGTGGCTGCCGAGGAACGCCAGGCTCTCCACCGAGCCGTCGAGGCTGGCACCCGGACCACCTCCGTCCACGGCTCCCGGGGGGCCCACCTCGACGCGTTCGGGACGCATCACCACGGTGACCCCGTCACCGACCGCGACACCCGCGCCGTGCTTCGCGCGCACCGCGAACCCCTCGAGGTCGCAGGTGACCAGCCCGTCGTCGATGGCGCTCACGGTCGCCGGGAACATGTTCGCCGTACCGAGGAACCCCGCGACGTACGGCGTGGCCGGCGAGGAGTACATCTCGCTCGGGGTGCCGACCTGTTCGACCTTGCCGTCGGCGAGCACCGCCAACCGGTCGGACATGGTCAGCGCCTCCTCCTGGTCATGGGTGACGTAGACGAACGTGGTGCCGACCCGGCGCTGCAGCTGACGCAGCTCGCCCTGCAGCTGCTTGCGAAGCTTGGCGTCGAGCGCACCGAGCGGCTCGTCGAGAAGCAGGACGGTCGGCTCGAGCACGAGGGCACGCGCGAGCGCGACCCGCTGCTGCTGGCCGCCGGACAGTTGGTGCGGCTTGCGCTTGGCGTACGACGACATCTCGACCAGCTCGAGGGCGCGCCCCACGCGCTCGCGGCTCTGGGTCTGACCCGCCGGCTGGTAGCGCAGCCCGAAGGCGACGTTGTCCTCGACCGTCATGAAGGGGAAGAGCGCATAGGACTGGAACACGGTGTTGACCGGGCGCTGGTGCGGCGCGACGTCGACCAGGTCGCTCCCATCCAGCAGGATCCGGCCCTCATCGGGGCGTTCGAAGCCCGCGATCATCCGCAGGGTGGTGGTCTTCCCGCATCCCGAGGCACCGAGCAGCGAGAAGAACTCCCCGGCCCCGATCTCGAGGTCCAGGTTGTCCACCGCGACGACGTCGCTGTAACGCTTGACCAGCCCCTCGAGCCGCAGGGCGCCGGAGCCGGTCATCGTCGGGTCACCAGTCGTGCGAGCCGGTCGACGTTGACGAGGAACCGGTCGACGTCCGCGTCGTCGTGCTGGACCGAGATCAGCCACTGCTCGGTCTGCCCCCAGGGCGGCAGGAAGACCCCGCCGTTGTGCTGGACCAGCCAGTGCGCCTGACCCAGGTCGCCATCGACGTCCAGGAAGTCGCGGAAGTTCCTGATCGGGTCCCGACGGAAGGCGATGCACCCCTTCGCCCCGGCCGTGACCACGTGCCACGGCAGGTCGTGCTCCTCGATGGTCGCCTCGATCCCGGCCCGCATCCGCTCCCGCAACCTCCCGAGGTGCTCGTAGGCCGCGTCGTCCAGCACCTCGGTCAACGTGGCCCGCGCGGCGGCCATCGCCAGCGGGTTGCCGTTGAAGGTGCCTACCTGCTCGTAGGTTCCGTCCGCGATCAGCCCCATCAGCTCGGCGGTCCCGCCGATGGCCGACACCGAGACGCCACCACCGATCGCCTTGGCCAGGGCCACCAGGTCCGGCGTGACGCCGTACAACCCGGTCGCCCCCGCGGGCCCCGCGGTGAGCCCGGTCTTGACCTCGTCGAAGGCCAGCAGCGCGTCGTGGGCGTGCAGCAGCTCCTTGAGTCCGGCGAGGTACCCCGGGTCGGGGTGGATGATGCCGGCGTTCATCATGATCGGCTCGACGATCATCCCGGCGATCCGACCGGGGTACGCCGTGAGCACCCGTTCGACCATGGCCAGGTCGTTGAAGGAGACCAGCACCACCAGATCGAGGATCGACTGCGGGATGCCCGTGTTGCCCGGCACCCGGATCGGGTCGTCGGCCGGACCGCACTCGTCGGCGTCCGGGAGGACCGACACCTCGACCGAGTCGTGGTGACCGTGGTAGCACCCCTCCACCTTGATGATCAGGTCGCGCCCCTTCGCGGCACGCATCAGGTGCACCACGTCCATGGTGGCCTCGGTGCCGGAG